>JAKIVC010000014.1 GCA_021647245.1 Gammaproteobacteria bacterium | reverse complement strand
GAGCCGCAGGAGCCGCAGGAGCCGCAGGAGCCGCAGGAGCCGCAGGAGCCGCAGGAGCCGCAGGAGCCGCAGGAGCCGCAGGAGCCGCAGGAGCCGCAGGCAAGCGTGACCCCCGAAAAAACCGAAAGCAAGCCTTTAAATGACGAACCTGAAAATTTTCGCTATATAACCTTCGACGGCCTCGATGACACTAAAAACCCAACCTCTTCACCCGAGCAAGAGCAAGAGCAAGAGCAAGAGCAAGAGCAAGAGCAAGGACCCCAATATTTCATTGGCCCACCACCACCGCCAGAGAGTCCCAGTGCTCGCGAACTGATCGAAGAGGAGATCGTCCAGCTCAAACAGCGCCCCCAGCGCAGGCACCCGCTACTTACGCTGTTTTATGCGTTGATCACCCTCTCATTGATCACCGCCTTAGTCTTGCAATTGGCCTACTTTAACCGCTTTGAGCTTGCCAAAATAACTGAGCTACGCCCGCTTGTGCTACAGAGCTGTGCACTTGCCGAGCCCTACCTGTCATGTGATATTCCCCGGCAGAAGGATAACCGCGCCTTTGAGGTGATCGACCGGGAGATTCGCAGCCACCCTAGCCAGGATCACCTGCTCACGGTTAATTTAATTTACCGCAACAACGCGAGCTTTGAGCAGGAGTACCCTCAACTGCACCTGAAATTTACAGATATTAATGGCAACATCATCGCCCAACGGCACTTCCAACCAGAGCAGTACCTCAAAGAAAAAACCAACATAGACAAAGGGGTGGCGGCAGGTGCTCGTATTTTCGTGCAGTTTGACATTGTCGATCCAGGCAGTGAAGCGGTCAACTTCCTCTTCTCATTCCAGTGATTATGGACGGTGGATAAAAAACCACTACAAAAGAGAAAAAACCGCTTTATCATCGCCCCACGAGCAGGTATCATTTGCGCCCATTCTGGTTAAAAACTAGGCAATCAACTGGCATGCAAATCGGTCCCTATTCACTGGCCAACCCACTCATACTCGCGCCAATGGCGGGAGTAACAGACCTGCCCTATCGGCAGCTATGCCGCCGCATGGGTGCGGGCATGACCGTCTCAGAGATGGTCTCTTCAAACGCCTTGCTGTGGAAAAATGAAAAAACCCTGCGCCGCATTGACCACAAAGATGAGGCATCACCACGGGCAGTACAGATTGCCGGAAGCGACCCACACATGATGGCCGCTGCTGCGCGCTTTAATGTTGAGCACGGTGCGCAGATCATCGACATCAACATGGGCTGCCCGGCAAAGAAGGTATGTAAGGCTCACTCTGGGTCGGCACTACTAAGAGACGAACCCCTGGTTGCGCGGATATTAGATGCCGTCGTTAACGCTGTAGAGATCCCGGTGACGCTAAAAATTCGCACTGGCTGGGATCTTGACAGCCGTAACGCAGAAACCATTGCACAGATAGCTGAACAAGCGGGTGTCCAGGCGCTCACCATTCATGGTCGGACGCGTGCCTGCCGTTTTTCGGGTGAGGCCGAGTACAGCACCATTGCCGCAGTAAAACGCCGCATCACCATCCCGGTCATTGCCAATGGTGATATTTCAACACCGCAAAAAGCCCAGCGTGTACTTGAACTAACCGGCGCAGATGCCGTCATGATTGGGCGTGCCGCCATGGGCAGGCCGTGGATTTTTCGTGAAATTAACCATTTCTTAGAGACCGGTGAGGAGCTTCCCCCACCCGAAATTTCTGAAATACGCGAAATAATGCTAGGCCACCTAACCAACCTATATGATTTTTATGGGGAGTACAGTGGGGTTCGTTTTGCCAGAAAACATATCGCCTGGTACACCAAAGGACAGCCTGAGGGGGCTTCGTTCCGCAAAATAATAAACCAAATTGAGAGTGCCGAAGAGCAGCGGGTACAGACCAAACTGTTTTTTGACCACCTCCAAACCATGAAGGAAGTCGCGGCATGACAACAACTGAAGAGTCTCTGGATACAGATACAGCCTGTTCCGCCAGCTTTAACAATCAAGACTCCATTCGAAGCTGCGTCAATATGGCACTCAGCGATTACTTTAAAACCATGGATGGGCATGAGATGGCCGGCCTCTATGATCTTGTTTTGCAAGAGGTTGAACCACCGCTTTTGGAAAATGTAATGCGCCATAGCCGAGGCAACCAATCCAAGGCAGCAAAAATTCTTGGCATTAATCGCGGTACCCTGCGTAAAAAGCTAAAAATGTATAACATGGACTAGAAAAATGTTGCGCAGCCCATGTGGCATCGCATTAATAGCGGGCACTGACAGTGCCACGCTTCGCCCGTAAAGCGGCGCTTTGCCGCCAGCCCCCTTGTCTTAGCACACCAAACCCTTGCAGCAACCCGACATCCAACGACCGCCAACAGAGAAGCTAAATGAACAAAATTACCCGAGTCCTTATCAGTGTTTCAGACAAAACCGGCATTGTTGATTTCGCCCGTCAACTAAGTGAGCGCGGGGTTGATATCCTCTCAACCGGAGGCACAGCGAAGCTACTTAGCACTGAAGGCATTGCGGTGACCGAGGTCTCAGACTACACCGGTTTCCCAGAGATGATGGATGGCCGGGTTAAAACACTCAACCCACTGATACATGGTGGTATTTTAGGTCGTCGTGGCATCGATGATGCCATTATGACACAGCACAACATTAAAGCCATCGACATGGTTGTGGTTAACCTCTACCCCTTTGAGGCTACCATAGCAAGCCCTGACTGCGACCTTACCAGCGCAATCGAAAACATCGACATCGGCGGCCCTACTATGGTGCGTGCGGCAGCTAAAAACCACAAAGATGTCTCAATTGTGGTCTACCCAAGCGACTACGCCAATATCATATCTGCCATGGATAGCCGTGATGGTATCAATGATGCTATGCGCTTCTCTCTCGCGGTCAAAGCCTTCGAGCACACCTCAAACTATGATGGTGCCATTGCCAACTACTTAGGCACTCTGCAAGAAGATGGCAGTAAAATAGAGTACCCCCGCACCTTCAATCTACAATTTAATAAAGCACAAGAGATGCGCTACGGCGAAAACCCACACCAAAGCGCTGCATTCTATACAGAACATCATGCAGAGGGTGGTAGCGTTAGCAGTGCAACACAGCTACAAGGCAAAGCACTCTCTTTCAACAACATAGCCGACACCGACGCGGCACTGGAGTGCGTAAAACAGTTTATTGAGCACCCCGCTTGTGTCATCGTCAAGCACGCCAACCCCTGCGGTGTAGCAACTGCCGGCACGCTCTATGAAGCCTATGACCGCGCCTATAAGACCGACCCAACCTCGGCCTTTGGCGGCATCATCGCCTTTAACCAACCACTGGATGCCAAAACCGCTCAAGCCATTGTTGAGCGCCAGTTTGTGGAGGTGATTATTGCACCGAGCATCTCAAACGACGCCAAAGCGATTATTGCTACCAAGAAAAACCTACGCCTGCTTGAGTGCGGGCAGTGGCCTGAAGCATATGGTAAAGGCTACGATTATAAACGTGTCAATAGCGGTCTGTTAGTACAAGATCGTGACCTGGGTATGGTCGAGATGAGTGACCTTAAAGTGGTCTCAAAACGCCAACCCACTGAGCAGCAGCTGCAAGACCTTATGTTTGCATGGAAAGTAGCAAAATTTGTAAAATCAAACGCCATTGTCTACGTAAAAGATGGATCAACTATCGGCGTGGGTGCCGGTCAGATGAGCCGAGTCTATAGTGCCAAAATTGCCGGCATTAAAGCGGCTGACGAAGGACTTGAAGTACCGGGATCGGTCATGGCATCCGATGCCTTTTTCCCCTTCCGTGACGGCATCGATGCTGCCGCCGCTGCGGGCATCAGCGCCGTGATTCAGCCGGGGGGGTCAATGCGTGATGAAGAGGTTATCGCCGCCGCTGATGAGCACGGCTTAGCCATGGTACTCACCGGAATGCGTCACTTTCGCCACTAAATCACTGACAGCGCCACCGCAAAAAGGGCTGCCTTAGCAGCCCTTTTTTAGGTTTCGTTCTTTTCCATATGCTTGATGATCTGGAATAGCGGTGGATTATTGGGAATAAGCGTCCCTTTAACATCAAAGCTTGGAAAACCAGTACCGCCCACAGAGAAACCGGCCTGATTCAATTTGCCGGTTAACTCATCACTGGCGAACTGTTGACGGTCCACCACATATTCAACATACGGAATATTCGCACGCTGTAACTCGCCCCGTTTCTCCTCACAAGAGCTACAACCGGTCAGTGAGTACATAATCAGCTGATCATGCTGCGTTAGTTGCACTTCGGGATGCTCAACCATCAAATTATCCAGCGCGAGGTAAACAACCAGTGCCGCGAAAGTTAATATCACAATATAAAATTTACGTTTCATTCCATTCCTCTTCTGAAAATAGATCCACTATTCACGCAAGCGCCAAGTGGGTTGCTGCTGCTGATCAATCAGCCCACGACTCAACATCCACTGTTGTGTATCTTCAGCATCCTGCTCAAACCATGCTTGTGCTGAACCAAGGCGAAAACTGTAGCCCCACGTATCCATATCTGCAAACATTCGCCCACGACCACACTGAGGAATATATTCAGCGAGCAGAATCTGCAGATAGTTCACCCCGTTCTCTTCATCATAATCACCCCCCGCATCGGTGTGCAGTCCATCACGGCGCGGCTGATCCATACAGACGTAGTGACACGCCTCATGAAATGCAGAGTGTAGTGGCGTATCGCCCCGTATCAGCAGTCGATTACCTATCAAACCCGCCTCACACTCCCCCCAATAGCTCCCGGGAATAGCCGCACCGTCGGGTACCCACTCGATCACCAGATGATAGCGTGCCAATAGCGCCTCAAATACAGACCGGTCTAAATCACGACATAACAGGACCATTTAGCCTCCTTTGAAAGAGTTATTATCAATGCCGCATTTTAATACCATAAAGGGGAATAACCACTGAAATCAAAAAGCCCAGATAGAGCTCAACCACTCTGCACTCAATGACTACCCTGACCCCCGAATAGAAGCGCGGGGTGATAGGTAACGCATTGGCATTACATAAGGCTCGAAGCTCACTCCTTCGGGCGATTCTGTGGCACTCCGCCTCGGCGTTATAGCGCTTGTCAAGGGAGTAACCATTACCTGCGAGCTATGCCTTGATGCGATAGGTTGCTGCACTAACCCTTAGTCAGCAGCTTCACCCCTTTTCGGCAATACTCCTGTGCCAGTTCATCATCGCCCAGCTGCTCCAATACTTCGGCCAGCAGCGGAAAGGCCTCTTGCTGACCCAAGTCGACCGCCTTCTGCAGATACTCTTTGGCTTTACCCCATAACTGGTTGTTGATGCAGATACGGCCTAGGGCTAACAACAGCTGGGGGTCATTTTTGTGAGTGAGAAGCCACTGCTCAGCGTGGATTAACTGTGCTTGACTCTTACTGGTCTTAATTCGCCCATAGAGTGTCAGCAGCTCGCCATGCCACTGTTTTTGCAACACTGTGCGGAGTAGCTGCTCTGCTTCATCTTCTCTTTTCAGGCTCAGTAGTATGCCGACATAGTGTTGAATAATACCGGGGTCCTGGCGCAGCGATTTAGGGATACGGTGCCACAATTGATTGAGTGTAGGGTAGTCGTGTATTTTTGCGTAGTGGGTCAATAGATGTGAGTAGCAGCCATGTTGCAGCTGTTGCAACTCGTTACTACTAAAAACCTGGTGGCGCTGAAGTGCTGGCAACAGATCTTCCAGCCGCTGCCACTCGTTAAGTTGTTGATAGAGTGGTGCCAGTAGCCGTAATACTGAGGGGTGTTTGGGCACTTTGTGGTAGATGTTTTCCAACAAGGCGAGCGCCTCTTCATACTGCTTATGCTCTAATTGCAAACGCGCCCGGGTGAGCCCTACCACAATGTTTGAGGTCGCCTCTACTTGTGCTGCCTGATTCAAGTATTTATCACGGCGCTCAAAAGCGCCCAGCTCATGAGCAGCGCGGGCGGCTCCCAGATAACTGAGTTGTGGCGAGTGGCTCTGTTTTATATATTTGATCAGCTGTTTTTCTGCCCGTTTCCAATCCCCCTCAAAAAGCGCAAGTATACCGTTATTAAGCGCTGTTTCAGAACGAATAGCCTGTTTATTGCAGCGCCATGCACCGAAACGCTGAGGCGCACCCAGCATACCGGCCAGTGATCGAATGGTGTAGTAACCGATGATCATACTCACCGCTATTGTAGCAACCAGCAGTGTGAGTGAAGTCTCGATACTCCACCCTTGATAGACAATTAAAACATAGCCCGGCTCCTGCGTTGCCACTAAGGCCAGCAGCACTGAGCCGATCAGAACGATCAACAATATTATTAGCCATGTCATAGGGCCGCCTCACCCTCGGTTGATATAACCGGGCTACTGCTTTTTTTCAACTGCTCACGCTGCTGTTGCAATGTTCTGAGTGACCTTGAAATATCAGGCAATGCAGGCGATATCTCTATTTTTTCGAGCTGGTTAATCGACTCAAGGGTGCTTTTGACTGAGGCGACTTCATGGTCAAAGTAGTCATTGAGCCAGTTGCGCGCATGGCTTAGGCTTGATAGCCATATCTGCTGGTCACCCTTAAACAGTGCCATCCGTGCCGTTTCCAGCTGTAGCTCGATGTTGTGGTAGAGATAGCTCTGCTGAGCGGCTGGAATCAACGGTGCAATCAGCTTGTCGTGATGGGTAATCACCACAAGTGAACGCAGCTCCCCCCAAACCCGCGAGACGATACCTTGCCAGCCCTCACCTGTAGGCTCTGTGGATACCTCTTCACTCTGCTGTGACTCAACTAACTGAGCCCCCTTAATGGGCAGTTTGCGGGCGCTCTCGGCCAACCCCATCAGCTGGGCAGAAATCCCTTCTATATCAACCTCTTCAACCATTTTCAGCTGGGTCAGTTCACGGGCAATCTGCTCACGCACCGGTAGCAGCACCGGGTCAGCCATTTGCTTTAGAATGAGGTCTGCACTCTGCAAGCCAATTAACGCCCCCTCTGTATCACCTTGCAGTTGTAGACGGTGGTTTGCCAGGCGCAAAAGATAAGCCGCTTCGGCCAGTTGCCAGGGGCGTTTATCCGCACCGTTTTTTTGCTCCATTTTTCTTAAGTTTTGCCAGAGCAGACTGTTTTCCTGTTGTAGGGTGTCGAGTACTTGACGGAGCGCTGCCAGCTGCTCATTGCTGTTTTTTAGCTCATTGGTTAATTTATTTGAAAGCGCTTGCTCCAGTTGTTCAATCTGCTCGGTGACAAACAGGCGGTTTTCATCTGCCTTCTGAATAATGCTACTTTCAATTTTTTGCTGTTGCTGCCATATAAAATAGCCCGCCACGCTGATCAAAACGATGGTAACAAGCCATACCAAAAGAGTAATTAGCCCTTTTTGAGGCGGCTTTTTTGTTTTGCTCGTGGTTAATTGTGGTTGCCCGGCTTTAGCCGGTGATGGCTTGTTTGCCTTAATTGAAGCATCATCTTTTTTATCTGCCATAGCGCTTTTCCTGGCCCTCTCAATTTTTTGCCACTGCACAACGGCAGCCAGCAACCCTTCATCACTTTGCGTTGCGGCGACGATAATATCGCCCTGATAACCGATTTTTTTGGCACACTCACGATTGCGTTCGCTCATAACGACCAGAGGAAGCGACTTTAACCAGCGCTGGTGGCGTTTGCCCGCCATCTGCCACAGATTTTGTACACTTTGGTTGCTGGTGACAATGGCAATATCAATCGATTTTTTTTCAATTCCATCCAGCTTAGTATTGGGCTTTACTCGGCGATAGACCGCCAGATAATCAACTTCAGCACCCCGCTGGCGCAATATTTCAGCCAGTGTTTCCCGGCCACCTTCACCACGAACAATTAATATTTTTTGATCGCTAACATCTGCAAACTCTGGCAGCGCCAGTAACCCTTCGCTATCAAACTGCTGTGCGGGCAGCACTACATTTTTGATGCTCATTTGTTGAAGTTTGTTGGCGGTGCTGCGGCCAACGGCGGCAATTTTGCAACCCTCAGGAAGGGTTACTCCGCGCTTCTTCAGCAGGGAAAAGGCGTAATCTACGGCATTGGCACTAATGAAGATAAGCCAGTGATAGCGATCCAGTTGCTGCACTGTTTTCTCAGCAAGGGCTAGATCCTGGGGGTCCGTTATTTCCAGAACAGGAAATGAGAGTGTAGTGGCACCCAGTTTCTCAAGTGCCTGGCAGACACCTTGTGCCTGGTGTGCTGGTCGGGTGACCAGCACATGAATACCTTTTAGATCAGTCGCGCCCATAGACTTCTGCCAGAATCTCTTTGGCACCTTTGGCCAACAGCTCATCCGCCACCTTAATGCCCAGCGCCTCTGGATCTGTAACCGGGCCACGCGCCTCTGCGCGAATAATGGTCTTGCCATCTAGGCTACCGACCAGGCCACGCAACCAGATTTGATCTCCCTCCAGAATGGCATGCCCACCAATCGGCACCTGACAGCCACCCTCAAGGCGATTATTCATGGCACGTTCTGCCAAAACACGCGTCATGGTCTCTTGATGTTTTAAGTGGGCAATGGCACTGTTGATGCGTGGGTCATCTATCCGACACTCAATGCCAACCGCGCCCTGGCCGACCGCCGGCAATGATTGCTCCGGTTCGATAAAGCTGGCAATACGCGCCTCAAATTTCAAGCGAATCAAACCAGCCGCCGCAAGAATAATCGCATCATATTGCCCCTCATCCAGCTTGCGTAAGCGAGTATTCACATTGCCGCGCAGATCTGCTATCTGTAGGTCGGGGCGCATCGCCTTGAGCTGTACTGAGCGGCGTAGTGATGAGGTGCCTACCTTGGCCCCTTGCGGCAACTGCTCCAGTGACTGGTAACGATTGGAGACAAAAGCATCTCGTGGATCTTCCCGCTCACAAATAACCGCCAGGTGTAAACCCTCTGGAAACTCGACCGGTACATCTTTCATTGAGTGGACGGCAATATCAGCCGCGCCTTCCAGCATGCCCACTTCCAGCTCTTTTACAAACAGTCCCTTACCCCCCACTTTTGCTAATGGTGTATCAAGAATCTTATCCCCTTGAGTCTCCATTTTATTAAACTCAACCTGAAGCCCGTCGTGGAACCTCTCCAACTCGGCCTTAACAAATTCGGCCTGCCACATGGCCAGCGGGCTTCTACGGGTTGCGACTACAATTTTTTCTGACATTTTAATTCCACTATCTTAATCTTATTGTTGTTGGGCGCTTGCAGCGATACATATTAGAGGTATCCTGATAATAACGTATCAGCCACGGTTTACCCAGTTCTACCGGCTAAATCCCCGGCAAAACCCAGTTAAGCACGAAGCCTTTAAAAATTAAACCTCCTGATATTTTCAAGATTTGCTTTGAGTCTGCTAGAATACCAGCACATTTTTTGAACGATTCCATCAATCTTTAAGGGATAGAACCTATGGCAAATGCTATTAGTCTGAAACAATACTTGGCTGACGAACTGCGTAAAGGCAACATTGACGCTGATCTGGTGGGCCTACTCGGTGACACCATGACCGCATGCAAACAGATCTCCTACGATCTGAGCCAAGGCGCATTGATGGGCATTCTGGGCATGGCCGGTTCTGAGAATGTTCAGGGTGAAGACCAGAAGAAGATGGATATTATCTCCAATGACGTGATGATTGAGGCCAACAATCGCTCAGGTTATGTCTCCGGCATGGCTTCTGAGGAAGAAGAGACCGCTTACACGCTTCCAGCTGATGCGCCCCGTGGCAAATACATGCTGTTGTTTGATCCGTTAGATGGCTCTTCAAACATCGATGTTAATATCTCGGTCGGTACGATTTTCTCTGTACTCAACTCTCCTGAAGGGGTTGAGAACCCGACAGATGAGGATTTCCTGCAAGCGGGAACCACTCAAGTCGCAGCAGGTGCCGTTGTTTATGGTCAATCCACACTGTTAGTTCTGACGCTGGGCAACGGCTCACACGGCTTCACTCTGGATCGCAATATCGGTGAGTTCGTCCTTACTCAACCCGACATTCAAATTCCGGCGGATACCCGTGAGTTTGCCATCAACGCCTCTAATCAGCGCTTTTGGGAAGCACCTGTACAGCGTTATGTTGATGAGTGCCTGCAGGGCGCTGAAGGCCCCCGTGGTGAGAACTTCAACATGCGCTGGGTCGCCTCAATGGTTGCCGAGGTTTATCGCATTCTGACCCGTGGCGGTGTCTTTTTGTATCCCATGGATGAGAAAATGCGCGCACAGGGCGGCAAACTGCGCCTGATGTATGAAGCCAACCCAATGGGCTTCATTGTTGAGCAAGCAGGTGGCGCATGCTCAACCGGTCGTGAGCGCATCATGGAGATCAAACCAACCGGTCTGCATATGCGTGTGCCGGTTATCCTGGGCTCCAAAAACGAAGTTGGGCGTATTATCTCATACCACGATGAGGCTTAAATAAGTTCTGAACAAGCCATGATTGTGCTGTATTAAGAGAGGGAGGTCCGCAGGGGCTTCCCTTTTTTATTGCCATATTCCCGTTCTCAAGCCCAAATCCCTTTGCCCATCGATGTCAGCTGCTCAGAGATTCTGAGTTAAGTTATCCAGGATCTGCCGAATATCTTCTGGTAATGTAGACCCCTCAACCCGACAACCAAAAGCCGCCCCGCCCATGGATGTGAAAGCAATACTGAAACGGTTCCTTCACCTAAATCAGGCACGCTTAATGCGCGCTCGGGATGCACTGCGCCCGGTGCAGCAAGATGTTATTGATGTTTTACCTCTGCTTTTCCATGTTAACCACCCGAGTCTGCCCGGCTATATCTCTGATGAAACACCGAGCGGCATCTCCAACTACCGCAAAGAGGGGCAGGCTATTCAGGCGGGGCGGCATCTGTTTAAGCAGTTTGATTACCATCGCAGCATCTACAGCAGCTATGACATTCAGTCGCTCTTTTTAATCGGCAGCAGTGGCACCATTGCTCAGTCTAACAAGAGTGACTTTGATGTCTGGCTCTGTCACACCCCCAATTTAAGTAAGCAGCAGCTTTCTGAGCTGCGAGAAAAGAGCATTGAGATAGAGAGGTGGGCCGATGGTTACAACATAGAGGTCCATTTTTTCCTGATGGATGCCCAGCGCTTTAAGCGTGGCGAAGTGCTGGACCTGAGTGCTGAGAGCAGTGGTACCGCGCAACATGATCTGTTGCTCGATGAGTTCTACCGAACGGCACTCTGGCTGGCGGGAAACTACCCCATCTGGTGGTTAATACCACCCGATCAAGAGCATCATTACGATCAATATGCGAATAATCTGTTTCAAAAACGCTTTGTTGAGTCGAGCGAATTTATCGACTTTGGCGGCTTGGGCAATATGCCGGCATCGGAATTTTTTGGCGCGGCGGTCTGGCAAATATATAAAGGGGTCGATTCGCCCTATAAGTCATTGTTAAAAATATTGTTGATGGAGATATACGCCAGCGAATACCCCCGCATTAACTTTCTCAGTCTGATGTTCAAGCGAGAAATCTACGAAGAGTATGATGATGACTTTGATCTCAATGAAGTGGACCCTTACATCATGCTGGCGAACAAGCTGATCAACTACCTCCGCACCCAGGGCGACCAGCAGCGGCTTGAGTTGGTACACCGCTGCCTCTACTTCAAAATTGATATGCCACTCTCTAGAATGCGCTACCATTCCGGCGCTAACTGGCAGCAAGACCTGCTCATGCAGATGATCCATAGCTGGGGCTGGGAGATGGAAGATCTGCGAGAAAATGACAATCGAAATACCTGGAAAATAGATACCATAAGCCGCGAGAAGAAGATTCTGGTGAGTGAACTTAATCAGAGCTACTTTAAGCTTTCGGAGTTTGCCCGCGCCAACAAAGGCCTCATGATCAGCAAGCAGGATCTGCACATTCTTGGGCGTAAACTTTTCGCGGCCTTTGAGCGTAAAACGGGCAAGCTTGAGATTTTAGTGAAAGGGTTTACCGCTAACCTGCATGAGCCACTCATCGGCTTGTCGCAGCAAAACTCAGCGGGCAGTCGAAGCTCCTGGTTTATGTTTCGTGGCAATGGCTTACATACCGATGACAGTGATAACCCGCCACTTAAGCGAGCCACATCTGCTCTGGAGCTAATCAGCTGGGGTTATTTTAACAAGCTGATTAACCGCTGCACCTCTTTTGCGATTAAAGGAGAAGAGAACACACTCACTGACCGTGAAATCAGCTCAATTATCGACACCCTTGAACAGCACTTTCCGGAAGGTGACCTACCCTGTGCTGATATTAATGACTTTTCTGCCAAGTCCAAGCTACTCAAAGTGCTGCTATTTGTTAATGTAGGTATCAGCAACCCCATAAAAATCGGCCACCTGGGCCACTTGATTACCGACCGAGATGATGCTTTCAGCTATAGCAATCTGGGTGAAAACCTGGTGCAGTCCGTCAGCGCTATCTTTATCACCTCTTGGGAAGAGGCGCTGCTATTTCACTACAAGGGTGATCAGGGCCTTCTCGACTGCATCAGCCAATATCTCCAGTGGTCGCCACTCGAAGAGCATACGGCTCCACCCGCACCTGATATTTACTGCTTCTCCTCAAGCTACCACTCAAAAATAACCCAGCGTATGCAGCACCTATTTCAGGAGGCAAGAGGGGCATTTCATGGCCTACACAACAGCCAGCAACATCTGCGCTATCTCTTCCCCCTGCGCAAAGGGTATGCGATGCTCGCTGAAGAGGATGGCGTGATCAGACACCCTGTTTTTAACGGTGACTCGCAACTGCTCAAAGCACTCGCCCAACCACGATCTCACTACAGCACTCTGATCTTTGATACCCAAGCGCAGCAGCCGCTACTGAAACTTATCTACAATAACGCTCGACCCAATCGCATTCAGTTCTATTTCTACCCTAAAGGGGGCGCGCTGGAGATCTTCGTAATCGATGAGCGAGGCTCGCTGTTCTTCCATACACTGCCACTGTTTGAGCCTAAGCTGATACTTCAGCACTATCACTCCTTCCTAAGTGCCATTATAAAACGCCAAACAGCCATGTTGAACCACACCATGGAGGCGTTGGGTAATCTATTTTGTTATCAGATCCTGGAGCCTAAAAAAGGCCCGTTAACACTTGAACACCGCCAGATACACTTCTCACTACCGAACCCGTACTACAATGTGCAGGTGATTGGTGATAGTGCTGAAGAGAGCGAACAGATCACTGTCTACTGCAACGACCGGGAGTTCTCCTCATTTGAATATGGCCAGCATGTCTTCGAGGTGGTGGCTAAGCACATTCTTTCGCAACGCAAGAGTGGTGC
Organism: Gammaproteobacteria bacterium; assembly: GCA_021647245.1. NCBI lineage: Bacteria > Pseudomonadati > Pseudomonadota > Gammaproteobacteria > Gammaproteobacteria bacterium. Next base: position 47,854 of record JAKIVC010000014.1, on the reverse strand, counting down.
GAACTATCCCATCTATATCACCGATATTGACCTGCCTGAGCGTGTTCTAGGGGTTGAGGCGGGTGGCACGATTCAGACTATTCACTATCTCAACTATAAAAAACGAATAGAAGCTCAACTTAATGAGGTGCAGCTGAACCCACATAAAAACGACGCGCCGCACAGCGGTTGAGCACAATGGCACAATACCGTTTATAATGGCCGATGAGTGAGCAAGGCTGATAAACCCCGGAGCCGCCAATGAAAAAATCGTTAAAACAGCTGGTAGTGGTAATACTCATACTCCATATCACCGGCTGCGGCTTAAAGGGCAGCCTAGAGCTCCCCGAACAACAACAGCAAACAATGCAACCTGCATAGAGATCACCATGAACCATTTTGAATACCGTAGCGAACAACTGTTTGCCGAAGATGTACCCCTACGTGAAATTGCCCAACAACTCGGCACGCCCGCTTACGTCTATTCACGAGCCACCTTGGAGCGTCACTGGCACGCCTTTGATCAGGCGTTGGGTGAGTGGCCTCACCTCATCTGCTACGCAGTCAAAGCAAACTCTAATCTGGCTGTTCTTAATCTACTGGCTCGCTTGGGATCAGGGTTTGATATCGTCTCCGTGGGCGAGCTTGAGCGCGTGTTGGCTGCAGGTGGCGATGCAAAAAAAGTCCTCTTTTCAGGTGTAGGGAAAAAAGCCGCAGAGATGCAGCGTGCTCTAGAAGTCGGTATTCGCTGTTTCAATGTGGAGTCAGTTGCCGAATTAGAGCTGCTCAACCAAGTGGCTGCCCGCTGTAATACCACGGCACCGGTTTCGCTCCGGGTGAACCCGGATGTCGATGCGGACACTCACCCCTACATCTCCACGGGCTTGAAAGAGAACAAATTCGGCATTGATATTCAGCAAGCTGCAGAGATCTATCAACAAGCCGCCGCTATGGATAACATCACCATTCAGGGTGTCGATTGTCATATTGGCTCTCAACTCACCAGTGTCACCCCTTTCATTGACGCACTTGAGCGTGTACTAGCGCTTATCGCACAGCTTAAAGCGCAAGGCATTGAACTCAAACACCTTGATTTAGGTGGCGGCCTTGGCATCCAATATAACAACGAAACACCTCCAGAACCCCGAGAATATGCGGTCGCACTCAAGCAAAAGCTGCAACAGCACGGCTTACAAATCGAGTTAATTCTTGAGCCGGGCCGGGCCATTGCGGGCAATGCCGGTATTATGCTGACCCAGGTGCAGTACCTTAAACATACCGCGCATAAAAATTTCGCAATCGTTGATGCGGCCATGAATGATCTGATTCGCCCGGCACTCTATCAAGCGTGGCAGGCCATTGAACCCGTTAACCGCAGCCAGAAATCGGAGCCACAACAGTACGACATCGTCGGCCCCATTTGCGAGACCGGCGACTTCATTGGCAAGGAGCGCACCTTGGCCCTGCAAGCAGGCGACCTGCTGGCGGTGCGCTCATCCGGAGCATATGGATTCACTATGAGCTCTAACTACAATAGCCGTCCACGTCCTGTTGAAGTGATGGTGGATGGCGATAATTTCCATGTTATTCGCAAGCGTGAAAGCATCCCAGAACTGTTTGCCAATGAATCCCTACTTCCGGAATAACCGCTATGTACACAACCATCATTCACGCCAGCCAGCTCAATCAAGCGGCACGCCTCAATATAGAAGAACGCTTCGTCGCCACACTTGAGGCACGCAGCGGCTACCACCGCATCCGCCATCCACAGCCGGTAAACCGCCAAAATATCCAGTTATTAAGCGATCAACTGCGCATCGATATCAACACCTTGCCCGTCGATTTTAACCCGGCCACAACAAAGCTACTGGTCAGCGATATGGACTCAACGCTGATTAGCATTGAGTGTATCGACGAGATTGCAGACCACCTCGGCATTAAGCCGCAAATAGCCGCGATTACCGAATCCGCCATGTGTGGGGAAATTGACTTCACCACCTCGCTTCTCCAGCGCGTGGCACTGCTCAAAGGTGTCAGTGCAGCAGCACTGGAGCTGGTTTACAACGAGCGACTACAACTTAACCCAGGCGCTGAACAGCTGATCTCCGGGCTGAAAAAAGAACGTATTAAATTTTGCCTCGTTTCAGGTGGTTTTACCTTCTTCACCCATCGCCTGCAAAAACACCTCAAACTCGACTACGCCCACGCCAACCAGCTTGAAATTAAAGAGAATAAACTGACCGGCAAACTGCTCGGCAATATTGTGGATGGAAAGGCCAAAGCGGACCGACTGCTCTCACACTGCAAGCAGCTCGGCATCTCACCCAGCCAAGTGATCTCGGTCGGTGATGGGGCTAACGACCTGCTGATGATGCAGCAGGCTGGCCTAAGCATTGCCTACCATGCTAAACCGGCGGTGCAGGCTAAAGCCTCCACCGCTATCAACTATGGCGGCTTAGATGCCATATTGCACTTCCTTAAAGAGTCATAAAAGCCGCCCACTTTTCAAGGGTGAAAGGCTTTATCTCAAATAATTTTAGGCATAAAAAAAAGGGGCGCATAAAGCGCCCCTCAAGTAGAACCACCGAATGGTGGACTATTTGTTAGTAAACTCCGGGTAGGCTTCCATGCCACACTCGGCAAGGTCGACACCTTCGTACTCTTCTTCTTCAGTGACACGGATACCCATCACCGCCTTGATAATGCCCCATACCACCAGTGAAGCGATAAATACCCAAGCGAAGATCACCGCAGCACCAATCAGCTGTGTTACCAGGCTTGCATCCGGGTTGGTAAAGGAGACTGCGATAAGACCCCAGATACCCACAACACCGTGAACAGAGATGGCACCCACCGGGTCATCGATTTTAACTTTATCCATACCGAGAATAGAGAAAACAACCAGCACACCACCGATAGCACCCACTAGGGTTGATGCGAGTGGCGAACCGGTAAGCGGCTCGGCGGTAATGGCAACCAGACCCGCTAATGCGCCATTCAGTGCCATGGTCAAATCTGCCTTGCCAAACAACAAGCGAGAGGTGACCAGAGCAGCGATAACACCACCGGCTGCAGCCATGTTGGTATTAACAAATACCTGCGCAACCGCATTGGCTTCGCCAACATCAGAGATCTTAAGTTCTGAGCCACCGTTAAAGCCGAACCAGCCCATCCAGAGAATGAATGTACCGAGTGTAGCCAATGGCATGTTACAGCCTGGAATAGCGTTTACAGAGCCATCCTTACCATACTTCCCTTTGCGAGCACCCAACAGCAGCACACCTGCAAGTGCCGCAGCGGCTCCCGCCATGTGAACCACACCTGAGCCAGCAAAATCTAGGAAGCCCATTCCGTCCAGGAAGCCACCGCCCCATTTCCAGTAGCCTTGTACCGGATAGATAAAGCCTGTCATAACAACAGCGAAGGCCAGGAAAGCCCACAACTTCATGCGCTCGGCAACCGCGCCCGAAACGATAGACATTGCGGTAGCAACAAAGACGACCTGAAAGAAGAAGTCAGACATGCCTGAGTAGTATGGCGCATCATCACCACCGGCAATGACATCGGCAACACTGTTATCACCGCCAATCAGAAAGCTGATGCCGGGGATGATGGAGCTGTCTGAACCACCATACATTATGTTATAGCCCACCAGCATGTACATGATGCAGGCGATAGCATAAAGTGTGATGTTCTTGGTTAATATTTCAGCGGTATTTTTGGCGCGAACCATACCCGCTTCCAGCATCGCAAAGCCTGCGGCCATCCACATGACCAGTACACCGGAAATCAAAAAATAAAATGTATCCAGTGCATAACTTAACTGCAGTAAATCTTCCACGTTGTGCCCCCCAAGAAATTAAAGTGCTTCAGAACCGGCTTCACCGGTGCGAATACGAATGACCTGCTCCAGCGGAACAACAAACAGCTTTCCATCGCCGATTTTTCCGGTTTGTGCTGCCTTGGTGATGGCATCAATGACGGACTCAACCATCTCATCATCAACCGCAACATCAATTTTTACCTTGGGTAGAAAATCAACCACATACTCTGCGCCACGGTAGAGTTCGGTGTGGCCTTTCTGACGTCCAAAGCCTTTCACTTCTGTGACCGTAATTCCCTGAATGTTGATGTCAGAGAGCGCCTCACGCACATCATCCAGCTTAAAGGGTTTAATAATTGCTGATACCAGTTTCATTTGGATCTCCTAGCGAATACAAAATTTTATGAGCCTGCCCATTATAGGTTTATAGCAGTCGGTGTGCCAATTGTTATTATTGCTTTATATACAACAGGTTACAAGACAAGGCCGCAATCACCAGGTGATAAGCGGCCCTTTCACGGTGCACCATGGGGGGTGGCTGACTTGAAATGGTGCGCCTATTCAGTACTGGCAGAGAGAGGGGAAAGTTGCGTACACTAGCGGTTCAGTTAACGCAGCAGGATCGAGTTTACATGATAGATCATAAGGTGATGGATGAGTTGGCAAGTAAAATTTCAGGCCTGGTTCCGCCCGGTGTAAAAGGGATTCAGGAGGATATTGAGAAGAGTGTTCAAGGGGTTCTTCAATCCGCTTTTTCCCGCATGGAGCTGGTAACCCGTGAAGAGTTTGATGTGCAGAGTGAAGTTTTGTCCCGTACCCGCAGCAAGTTGGAGTTGTTGGAGAAGCAGGTTGCAGCGCTTGAAAAAACAGTACTGAATAAATAATCAGCCCGCGTTTCTATCTGATAAGCCGGGCTTTTGGGAGGGATTCCTTTGTCACTTGCAGTTGTTTATAGCCGCGCACAGGTGGGTGTGGATGCCCCCTTGGTGACCGTGGAGGCTCATCTCTCTAACGGCCTGCCGAGCCTCTCCATTGTGGGGCTGCCAGAGGCGGCCGTAAAAGAGAGCAAAGACCGTGTACGCGGAGCGCTACTAAATAGTCAATACGACTTTCCCGCACGACGCATCACCATTAATCTTGCCCCGGCTGATCTGCCCAAAGAGGGTGCTCGCTTTGACCTCTCCATCGCCATCGGCATTCTCGCCTCATCTGAGCAGATTCCCGCTCAACAACTGGATCAATATGAATTTATAGGTGAACTGGCGCTCTCGGGCATCATACGCCCAGTCACCGGCTTGCTGGCAGCGGCAATTGCAGCGCGAGATGCTAGCCGCACATTAGTGGTACCCAAAGAGAACCAAGCCGAGGCACTACTGGTCAGCGGCTGCCGAGTCTTAGTAGCGGAACACCTGCTGACCTTATGTGCACATCTATCAGGGGCAAAGCCCCTGCCGATTGCTGAGGGGTCGGGGTTGATGGCAGAGCCGGTTGAGTCACTGCATGATCTGGCTGAGGTGCGCGGGCAATCACATGCCAAGCGAGCACTAGAGATTGCCGCCGCAGGTGGGCACAGTTTATTGATGGTAGGGCCCCCCGGAACGGGTAAGACAATGCTGGCTTCTCGACTGCCCGGCATACTGCCGCTATTGACCGAGCAAGAAGCGTTGGAGAGTGCCGCGATAAACTCACTGCGCAGCGCACATCTGGAGACAAAAAAGTGGGGACAACGCCCTTTCCGGTCACCCCACCACACCGCCTCAGCCGTCGCATTAGTGGGGGGCGGTAGTAATCCCCAGCCGGGGGAAATATCGTTGGCGCACCACGGTGTGCTATTTTTGGATGAGCTGCCTGAATTTGACCGCAAGGTACTGGAAGTGTTGCGAGAACCACTGGAGTCTGGGTGCATCACCATCTCCCGAGCGGCTCGTCAGGCGGAATACCCTGCCCGCTTTCAGTTGATCACCGCAATGAACCCCTGCCCTTGCGGATATCACGGCCACTATAATGGCCGTTGCCGCTGCACCGGTGAACAGGTTCAACGCTACCGCAGCAAAATATCGGGACCACTGCTGGATCGTCTGGATATTCATATCGAAGTCCCGGCGTTACCGCCATCACAACTACAAGGCACCCAGAGTAGTGCCGTATCAGAGAGCAGCGTAGAGGTAAGAGAGCGCGTCGTTACCGCACGCCTGCGTATGCAGTTGCGTGGCGTGGTTAACAGCCGCATGAACAACAAGGTGATTGAAAAGTACTGCCTCCTAAGTGAAGCAGACCAAGCGCTACTGATTCGAGCGATTGATCGACTGGGGCTCTCTGCTCGGGCCTACTACCGCATCCTTAAGGTGGCCCGTACCATTGCTGATCTGGCGCTGTGTGAAGAGATTCAAACAGCTCACTTGAGTGAGGCGATCTCCTATCGACGGTTGGACCGCGCACTGTAGGGGGAGATATTTTTTTGTGGTCGATGAGTTATTGCCAGCGTAGAATGGTAAGGATTAATTCGGATAGGGCATGGCATGGGGGTGCCAGCAGTCACTGATTCGTAACTATTCAACAGATAATTATAAGGACAAGTGGGGTGCTTACAGAGATCTCAACATACGCCGGAGAAGCATCAAAAAGTTCATTTAGACGCGGAGATTATGAATTATTCGGGTTGGGTAACAGTTATGAGGTGAGATGAGATGCGAGTTGTTTTTTTAGTGGTCATAGGCACGCTATTGCTGGCCTGTGATAGTGTTGACCACACTAACCACACGACAGAGGTTCAAGCAGAAGCCCCCCCCAGAAACTTGAACCCCGAGCTTCTGGAGACCGGAAAGATGGTTTACGAGAAGCATTGCAAACGCTGCCATGGTGTTGATGCCGTTGGCTCTAAAAACTGGCAGGTACAGGGGCCGGATGGTAAATATCCTGCACCACCCTTAAATGGCACCGGTCATACTTGGCACCATCCCAAAGCTGTTTTGATCAATGTGATCAAAAATGGTAGCCCCGGAGGCATGGGAAACATGCCCGCAATGGGCAACAAAATCAGTGATGATGAAATAGAAGCACTGATTATCTGGTTTCAGTCGCTCTGGAGTGAACGGGCGTACCAGATATGGTATCAATATGAGCACGCTTACAATAAAGATACTTAACCGCTTTGGAGAGATGATTATGTACGGTTTTCATGCAACAAATGTTTCTGGGCAGTTTGATGAAGTGGTTGATAATGTCACCAAGGCACTGGCCGTTGAGGGTTTCGGCATTATCACCGAGATTGATTTTCAGGCCACAATGAAAAAGAAGCTTGATCATGACCGCCTTCCCTACCGTATTTTGGGAGCCTGTAATCCAACATTAGCCAAGATGGCGATTGAGGCAGATGCTGACATTGGCCTGCTACTGCCCTGCAATGTAGTGGTACGAACCGAAGAAGATGGTTCGATTACCGTCGCCTTTATGGATCCGGCAGCGGTATTGGGCTTAGTGGAGAAGCCCGGCGTTGAAGCGCTGGCTGCCGAAGTTCGGGGGAAACTGATTAAAGTACGCGATGCGATTATCGGCTAAGCCCGACAGCCTCCACAGCACCTCTGCGGTTAATGACAAGCGGGTGTATATTTTAAAAGATTTAAATAGAGGATTTTTCATGCCTGACTATCGTTCTAAAACATCCACCCACGGTCGCAATATGGCAGGAGCCCGTTCGTTGTGGCGTGCCACTGGCATGAAAGATGACGATTTTGGCAAGCCGATTATTGCGGTGGCCAACTCCTTTACCCAGTTTGTACCTGGCCATGTACACCTCAAGGATATGGGGCAGCTGGTGGCCCGTGAAATTGAGAAAGCAGGCGGAGTGGCAAAGGAGTTTAATACCATTGCCATCGATGACGGTATCGCCATGGGCCACAGTGGCATGCTCTATTCCCTCCCTTCTCGCGACTTGATCGCTGACTCGGTTGAGTATATGTGTAACGCCCATTGTGCCGATGCACTGGTCTGTATCTCTAACTGTGACAAAATCACCCCGGGTATGTTGATGGCAGCGATGCGCCTGAATATCCCGGCAATTTTTGTCTCCGGTGGGCCGATGGAGGCCGGTAAAGCGACGATTAAAGGCAAAGTTGTGGCGCTGGACTTGGTGGATGCCATGGTCTCTGCCGCTGACCCCAACGAGACAGATGAAGATGTCGCTATTATGGAGCGCTCAGCCTGTCCGACCTGTGGCTCTTGCTCCGGTATGTTTACGGCTAACTCGATGAACTGCCTTACGGAAGCGCTGGGATTATCCTTGCCCGGTAACGGCTCACTGCTGGCAACCCATGCCGATCGTAAAGAGCTTTTTTTGCGTGCAGGGCGTGAAATTGTCAGCATGGCGAAGAGCTACTATGAACAGGATGACCACTCAGTGCTACCCCGCGAAGTGGCCAGCTTTAAAGCGTTTGAGAATGCCATGAGTCTGGATATTGCCATGGGTGGATCAACCAATACCATTCTGCATCTACTCGCGGCCACCCAAGAGGCGGGTATTGACTTTACCGTGGCGGATATTGACCGCCTGTCACGCAAAGTACCGCAGTTTTGCAAGGTGGCTCCCAGCACCCAGGAGTACCATATGGAAGATGTGCACCGCGCAGGTGGTGTGTTTGGCATTCTAGGTGAGATTGACCGTGCGGGATTGCTGCATACTGACATTCCCACCGTGCACAGCGCCACATTGGCTGAGGCGCTGCAAAAGTGGGATGTCATGCGCAGTGATGATGAAACTATAAAGACGTTCTATCGCGCCGCCCCCGGTGGTGTGCCAACCCAGCAGGCTTTTAGTCAGTCTGAGCGCTTTGACAGCCTAGATGATGATCGTCAGTCGGGTTGTATTCGTGATCAGGCCCACGCTTTCAGCCAAGAGGGTGGCTTGGCAATATTGTTTGGCAACATTGCGGAGGAGGGGTGCATTGTCAAAACCGCCGGTGTGGATGAGAGCATTCATGTTTTTTCCGGCCCCGCTCGTATTTTTGAGAGCCAGGATGCCGCCGTCGAAGCAATTCTTGATGACCGTATCAATGAAGGCGATGTGTTGATTATTCGTTATGAAGGGCCGAAGGGTGGCCCCGGTATGCAGGAGATGCTTTACCCTACCTCATATCTAAAATCAAAAGGGCTGGGCAAGGCGTGCGCTCTGTTGACGGATGGTCGATTTTCTGGGGGCACCTCAGGCCTCTCAATAGGCCACGCCTCGCCCGAAGCGGCTGAGGGTGGTGCCATCGGGTTAGTGGAAGAGGGTGATTGTATTAAAATTGATATTCCCAATCGATCGATTCATCTGGAACTGAGTGATGATGAGTTGACCCATCGCCGCACCGCAATGGATGCGCAAGGTGATAAAGCCTGGATGCCGGTTGATCGAAATCGTCAGGTCAGTGTGGCGCTGCAAGCATATGCAGCAATGACCACAAGTGCTTCTCGGGGTGCGGTGCGTGACCTTTCTCAGCTGGAAAAGAGCCACAAATAAAAGGTCAGTTTTGAACCTGAGTGATCCGCACTGCTTGATCACTTTTGACCCGTTTATATTTGTTGGGTATATTGGGTTCACTTCGTGGCTCGTACAAGGGGCGGGCTGAGTTTACAGAATAAATCAAAAAAATATTACTGAGGGTGGAGAGAATGAACAAGCGTCATCTATTAGGCTTAATGGGGGCAGCTCTATTATCGTTATCGACAGTGGCAGGTGCAGCGGGCAATGCGGAAAATGGTGCGGAACTGGCTGCCGGTTGCTTTGGTTGTCACGGTGAAGATGGTCACAGTGTAGTGCCCAGCTTCCCCAAGCTGGCTGGACTGCAAGCTGATTATACTGCCAAACAAATTTTCGACTTTCAAAACGGTAAGCGAACGGACGAGACAATGGTTGGCATGTCTTACATGGTTGCCAGCAAGCAGGATGCGCTGGATATTGGTGCCTACTTTGAAGCACAAAGCGCTATGAAAGGTGAAGCAACGGGTAGTAAAATCACTCAGAAAGGCGCTAAAATATATGCCGATCTTGCCTGTGCAAGCTGTCATGGTAAAGGCGGCGAAGGCAAAGGTAACCTGTTCCCCCGTATTGGCGGGCAGCACCTTGATTATTTGGCTAAAACACTACAGGATTTTCGTTCTGGAGAGCGCACTTCAGACCGCACCGGCATGATGGCGCCGATCGCTAAAAAATTGACGGATGAGCAGATCGAAGCGCTGGCTGATTATATCACTGGCTTGTAATCTCGCTAGTCGAAAAGATGTGCTGTTGCCGCTTCCATTTTTGGGCGCAGCATAAAAAAGGACACACCTGATTTTTGCAGGTGTGTCCTTTTTGTTATGTAGAGGTGGTCGTCTGTGTGGCCAGACGTTACGCAACAACCCGGTAGCTGAACTGTTGAAAATCTGGCCCTGGCTTCAATGCCTTGAGTAGCTCAATTTTTACCTGGGAGTGGGCAGTCATACACTCTATCGTGTCACCCTCCTGATACTCTGCGGGCAATATCAGTGTTGCCAGTGGATTATCAAAACTCCCACGGGGTAAAAGTAAACCACCACTGTTTTCCTCGCCTTTGGGGCGTGTAATAATCAGGGGCGCAGCATCCTTGGCGAGCAGCGAAACGCCGAGTATAGAATCAGTGTTATCATCATAAATCTGCTTCCAACACGCCTTGCCAACACTCCACGGCTTCTCTTTATCATCGGCATTCCGAATCAATAGCAGACTCCCCTTTGCCAGCTTGTCAGTGTGCTGTTGTGGGCAGCTTAAACCATAGCCACCGATGCCCACATCGATCTGGTTTATCTCTTTTAGTATGCGTTTTTGAGGCTCAACCTCCGCCTCTAGCCAGCGGTTAGCCAGGTGCAGAGACCAGGTAGAGCTGTGGTTGGTTGAAAGCTGAACCTCATCATCAATCAGCAGTTGATGGCAGTTCTTCAAACCAACGGCAACGCTCATCTCCTGAAAATTCCTGCGGCGCTCGTAACTGCGGGGTGGCATTATTGTCCAACCATTACGCAACCGATCCAGCAGCACCTGCTTAAGTTTTGTATGTTCGGAATTTTTATCTCCCTGGTCACTCTTTTCCGCCTGCAGTATGTCTTTGTCGAGGATTGAGTCAATGTTGATTTTCAATAGATCCTCTGTCTCTTCAGGCTGTTGTTCTAGCGGGAGGTATTCGGGTGGACGGTCTGATTTAAGGCAAATAACCCACTCGCCACCGGAGTGCCACTTATCATCACATGGTTCAACACGACACTGATGAGCCCACTCACTGAGGATATGATAGCTGGTGAGAATCTCATTCTGCTTAAGGCGAAATGGGTTGATAGCGGCAAAAAGCAGTACCGCAATAAACGCCTCTTCGACCGTTTGCACCGCACCGGTTTTATCATAAAGAGGCATGCTGGCAAGCTTTAACTCCAGTGCCTGGCGATAGAGCAGCTTTATTTTATCCCAGATATCATTGCTAATAGGTTCGTAGTTAAGATAGTGCTCCATTAAATAGCGTGATTCAAGCCGCAACATGTGGCAAAAACTTTGTGAAAGCAGCTCTTGATAGAGACCAGGATCACCGCTGGACATGAGTTCTTTGATGATAATGTCGTAACCGTTAATACTCTCTTGAATGAGATGTCGAGTGAGCTTCACAGAGATGCTATTGCGCGCTTTTTTGGCATCGCCCTCTGAGGTGTTGAGTAGCGCATTGCTCTGCTTGTAGAGCTTTATCATCAGCTGATAGCGATAAGGCGTGGAGAGTGCCACGTTGTTGAGGTAACGCAGGCTTTTTATCATACTCTGTTTTATCTGCTGCGTTTTCATCGAGTCAACATCATCTAGCCATGATAGATGCTCTTCAACTTGTTTTTTGTCGATGGTCACTTTTTGAACGGTATCACTCTTAACTGCGCACATGAAGACTCCGTATTTTAACTGGTAACACTTGTTTTTATGGTAGGGAGTGCACTTCTAGAGGTGCTCCCTGCTAGGCTAACGGCATACCAATGACATTTGTAAAGTAATTTTAACATTTTGCTTGCGGGATATTATTTTAATTGAGGCACAAAGAGCCTCTGCCGCGACTGGAGTGAATCCACACTGGGGTGATGATGGCGTGTTAGACACCCTGACGGGTTGCTTCAAGGGTGTTAATGACCTTAAGAGGGTGAGCACCCCATGGTATTTTACGCTAGGAGGCTATCGGGCTGAGGTGATCGTAGCGAGGGAAAGCCATTTGCCCTAACCCCCGACAGCCTCCTAGCTAAACCTAACCGGGCTTGTTCAGAGCCTCTTTAAGCAGAAACTCCATTAATGCCTTTTGCGCATGAAGGCGGTTTTCTGCTTCATTCCAAACAGCGCTTTGCGGGCCATCAATCACCCCAGCACTCACCTCTTCGCCTCGATGGGCGGGCAGGCAGTGCATGAAGAGCGCATCGGCTTTTGCTGCGCGCATTAATGACTCATTGACCTGGAAATCAGCAAAGCTGGCTTCACGCGCCTTCTGCTCCTCCTCTTGACCCATGCTTGCCCACACATCGGTTACAATTAGGTCGCTGTCATGTGCGGCTACCAGTGGATCGTTGCTTAAACTAACCCGATCACCGGCAGTGGCGACCAGGGCACTATCCGGCTCATAACCTACAGGAGTCGCAATCTTCAGTTTAAAGTTAAATTGGCGTGCGGCATTGATGTAGGAGTGACACATATTGTTGCCATCACCAATCCAGGTGACGGTGCGCCCTTTGATCGAGCCACGCTGCTCAACGTAGGCCTGAATATCAGCCAGCAGCTGGCAAGGGTGATACATGTCGGTTAGCCCGTTGATAACAGGGACTTGGGAGTAGGCCGCAAAAAGCTCGATTTTCTCATGCTCAAAGGTTCGGATCATGATGATATCAACCATGCTCGACAAAACCCGCGAAGAGTCCTCTATCGGTTCACCGCGGCCCAGTTGAGTGTCGCGGGGAGATAAGAAGATGGCATGACCACCAAATTGAGCGGTGCCCGCCTCAAATGAGACACGGGTACGAGTGGATGATTTTTCAAAAATCATCCCCAGCACTCTGTTTTTCATTGGTTCGTGGATTTCACCACGGCGCTGCATCGCTTTTAACTCAATGGCGCGAGAAATTAAGCCGTTGAGTTCATCAGAGCTGAAGTCCATCAGGGTTAGAAAATGACGAGGTGCCATCGATGCTTCCTTGGGTCGGTTTTAACGTAGAAAGCTCTTCACCAGCGTACTAACGTCGGTGATGAGTTGTTCTATTTCACTGTCGCTTAATAACAACACGGGTAATAAACGTATGACGTTGCCAGCGGTTACATTAATCAAAAGCTTCTGCGCCAGTGCCTGCTTGACCAACGCTGCACAGGGCCGGCCCAACTGAATACCGATCATCATGCCGTGGTGGCGAATATCGATAATACCCGCCACTGCACCCAGCTCGGCTTGAAGCCCATCAACAATCCGCTGGCTACCTTGCTCGGCGCGTTGCTTGGCATCGCTTTTTGTCATCACATCAATAACCGCCAATGCGGCCTGGCAAACAAGCGGGTTACCGCCAAAAGTGGAGGCGTGATTGCCAGCCCCCATCACACCCGTTGCTTTGCCATGGGTAAGGCAAGCACCAATCGGCACGCCATTACCTAGCGCTTTAGCCAGCGTCATAACATCAGGGGTAATATCGCTGTGCTGGAATGCAAACCACTCTCCCGTTCGACACATGCCAGTTTGCACCTCATCCAACATCATCAACCAATTATGCCGGTCACAAATTGTTCGTAGCTTACCAAGAAAATCACTACTGGGGATATTAACGCCCCCCTCTCCCTGCACCGGCTCAAAGAGTACCGCGACTATATTGGGATTATTGTTGGCAACCGCCTCAATAGCAGCAATATCGTCATAAGGAACCCGCACAAAGCCTTCCAGCAAAGGGGCAAACCCATCCTGTACTTTGGGGTTTCCGGTTGCGGATAGCGTCGCCATGGTGCGGCCATGAAAACTACCATCGGCAACAATAATGGTGGGGTTGTCGATCCCATTATTATGGCCAAAAAGACGGGCAATTTTAATCGCTGCTTCATTAGCCTCGGCACCCGAGTTGCCAAAAAACACCTGCTGCATACCCGCAAGACGGGTTAAATTATCCGCCAGCTGTTGTTGGGCAGGAATGCTGTAGAGGTTTGAAGTATGTAGCAGGCGGCTCGCCTGGTCGCTAATCGCTTTGGCAACCTGCGGATGGGCATGACCTATGCTGCACACCGCGATGCCACTGATCGCATCAAAGTATCTATCGCCTTCACTATCCCAGAGCCACGGCCCTTCTCCCCGCTCAAAGCTAACCGGTAGCCGTGCATAGGTTGGCATTATTGAATCATGCAAAGGTCTCTCCCCAAGGACACACCAAGAGCGGGACAAGCTGTGCCCTTCCGTATCCCCTAAAATGACAAAAGGCAGCGCTAAAAGCTGCCTATCCGTTAATCCACCATTTTATATCGGATATAACAATAATGTAAATCCCTAACCACCACCCTAACGCTTAAATAGCCGCACGCATGCTACACAAACTGCCGATTCCACAATAAAAAATAATAATCACCGCACCGACAGGCACAACTCATATCTGTTCATTTCGTGGCACTGTGGCAGCCCCTGGATTCGCATCACTGAGTGACGGACGATAGCGGAGTAGTTCCTGTGGAATCAATAGATAAGTAAGAGAGGATAAGTTACTGAACAGCCAAGCACCCCTTCCGATGAATGGGGTGCGCTAAAGACCACCCTTTTAAGCGGTATTTAGTGGGAGCTAAGACGTTTAGTTTGATTTAAAGTGCTGGACTGATCTGTTACGCCCACCAGTGGTTTTTCAGTGGATTGCTCGGCGCGTGCTGCCTCTTCGGCGTAGCCTGATTGGTCTAGAAGATCCTGAATGGTAATGCTATCCAGATAACGTGCGACTTTTCGGCTAAGCTCATCCCAGAGTAGATGACTGAGATCGGTAACACTTTTATTACCATTGTTAAGCGCACCAGCATCATCATCTACGGCTTCCAGCACTTGTGCAATGGTGATCTCATTCGCAGGCCGTGCGAGGCGGTAACCTCCACCTGGGCCACGAGTACCCTGAACAAGATCATGCTTGCGTAGTCGCGCAAAGAGTTGCTCCATGTATGACATGGAAATTTCCTGGCTAACCGATATGTTATTGAGTGTTGTTGGACCAAAAGGTGCTTTTAGTACCAAATCCATAATCGCAGTAACTGCGTATCGTCCTTTTTTAGACAGCTTCATGACTTCCCCCATGTTCCTATATATATCTTACCCTAGCCTGAATATTTCATAAATTCCGCACAATTTCGCTTGTTCATTGACTCCACAGGAGCTATTTCCGCTATCGTCCGTAATTCAGTAATACGGTGTGCTTACTCGGTAATTTACCTGTAAGGCCAATACTCTTTGTGCAACTCCACGAAATATCCAGGTTAGCCTAGTAAGTGGTATGGTGTTTCTGTTTATGCGTATATATTATTTTTATTCATTATATCTATCACAATAAGGTATATCCATACAAACCCATATTGAGAGTAGTAACGACAATAGTCACTGTTTTGAGATGCGCGTCACAAGTTTTGTTGTTATTTCAACCGTGACAGACGCTCCATCAGATAACAGAGACAATCTTGCCGTATAACTTCTCTATCCATGGTCAACATTGAAGGCATCACTCTCCGGTTGGTGTGAATCTCTCCATTTTGCAGGGTGAAAAACTGCTCTGTCACCTCCTCTCCCTGTTCATTGATCACATCTAAGTGCTGTAGTGTGTCACTGTGGGCGATGCGAGTACCTGCGGGTAACTCTTGAAAATTAAGGTACTCAAGATCATTGCTGAATCTCAGGTCACTCTCATGGCATTGGAAGCCAAATGTGGTTTTTAGGGGAATACGCACTTGGGCGACCGTATGAAAAAGGTCGATGTCATTTTTGGCTACCGGGTGCTGCGGGTGCTCTGCAAGATGTAAGCAGGCATCAATATACTCAAAGGCGTGCTCGATGCCGTGGCGATCACCCACTTTTCCGCACTCCAAGGTGATTGAGGGGCAGAGTGTCGAAAATGCGAGGGATTGCACCCCCTTTGGACGTGTAAAGTAGACGCAAGTTCGGCTGAACATCGCCGCCAGGTGCATAAAGGGTGCATCCAGCCGGTTAATGCAGCCGTAGTGGGGGTTAAGCCCCGTGTTGTTGTGTATATCGATACTGGCGAAGGGGGTACGACTCTCCATCTCGTTATACACCGTCTGCACAGCCGCTTGCTCTGGAGTGACAATATCGAGCTCTTCGCAACCCGGCCATACGCGGTTATAATCTGGCTGGCCGTCGAGGTGGCGCAGATTATGTTTGGCTGCTTCTACATTACCGATAAAGAGTGAGAGTGCCCGTGGCAGCGCTCTGTGCTGATACTTTTTAAGTAGCTGTTGCAAGGCGTAAAAGCTGGCGTGCTCGTTACCATGCAGCAGCACCGAGATAAAGAGCGGCTGCTCGCGGCGACCTGCTAGGTGAATCAGCGTCGGGCCACCGAGTAGCTCATAAAGCTCGTCATGGCGGCAGCTAAGAAGTCCTGCCGGAATTTGCTCAATAACATTCAACATGGTTGGCTCGCTATAGTGTCCATTGGTGGACAGGTATGTTGCTCTGTTGTCGCTCGGCATAGCGGGCAGTAAGTTGCACCATGTCCCGTTGATACTTCTGCCTAAATTGTCGCTGCCAAGCGGCACCATTTTGTTTGTTGAGAGTGCGTTGCTCAATGATGCCCAGCAACCGTTGTTGATCTTTTTCATCAATACCCAGCCGTGCTAACCCCTGATAAGCAAGTGGTAGCAGCTGCTGCAAAATAAGTGTTTGCACCGGATGCAGCTTGCCATCTAACCACAAAACCTCAGCATCCAGCCCGTGTTGAGCAGCTTGGTAAAAATTCTTCTTTGCCGCTGCAAAAGGGAGCTGTTTTTCTGGCGCATCAAGTTGATCGGCCAGCGCTCTGACCAATCCAAAATAGAAAGCTGCATTAGCGATCATATCCACAATAGTCGGGCCAGCAGGGAGCGGGCGATGTTCAATACGCAAGTGGACACTCCCCTGTTTATCAACACCGACCAGGGGCCGGTTCCAACGCCAAATAGTACCGTTATGCAGGGCGAGGTGCTCTAACCGCTGTTTTGATGGTGAGAGTGCAAGGGGAAGTAGCACCTCATAATTATCCAGATTATGCTGAAAAGTCTCCACTAATGAGTCCGCAAGGTATCCATGGCCAAACGTCACCCGGCGCATGGCCTGGTGAGGCGAGTTGGGGTGAGCAACCACATCAACAGCCTGCTCAAAGAGTGGTATCCGTGACTCATCCCACAGTTGATGGTTGAACAGAAAGGGGGAGTTGGCTGCGATAGCGACCAACGGTGCGGAGACCATTTTACTGGCATTATAGTGGCGAACCGCCAATGCGGGTGACGTTTGAAGGTGTATCTGAAAAGAGGTGGCTGCGGACTCCAACATCAGGTCGTTATGTGTGTGTTTCAGGTGCTGGTGGCCCTGGATGTCCAGCTTCAACGGCTCGCCCTTGCGTAGTCGTAATACCTGCTCACACAACGCCCGATAACGTTTCATCTCGCTCATATTTTTGTTTGAGAGATGTTGCGGCGTGACGGTGGGTAAAATACCAATTGCCAGCAGGTTTCCACCGTTTATCTGTCGTGCAATTTGCTGCCCTTTTTGCCAATGCCGTTGCAACGCTCTCTCCGCTTTGCAGAGGGCGTTACCGGTAAGTGGCCATGGCTTAGTGTTCAATTCAACATTGAACTTGGCCAGCTCCAGAGTAACCAGTGGGCTATTGAACTGCTCGACAAATCGTTGGTTGAGGGGGGCGGGTTGTTGCGCTTGATCCAGCAACCACCCCTCAAGCTCAAAACCCATGACAAAGCCATTGTCTGCGAGTTGCCGGTTTTGCTGTAGAGAGTGCAAAAGAGCCGTCTCATCTCGCAGCGCCTTGTTAAAGCGTTGAAAGTCGCACCGCTTAAAATGTGCCTGCTCAATCTCTTGTCCCATATGGCTCTCAAATACCCTGAATTTAGCGGCTTCTTTAAAAGGTTAGCGGGTTTTTAATAAAAATCGATGGCTTGGCGGCTTAACTCCCTTATCAAGGCCATGCCGCTCAGGCTATACTAGGCCACTATTTTTGACAGAATCAACCATAAGGGTAGTGATTGTGAGTGCGGACACCGGTGAAGCGTGCAAACCAAGGCATGATGTAAAGACTTTCCAAGGGCTGATTTTTGCCCTACAGGAGTATTGGGCCGCCCAAGGGTGTGCCATTTTACAGCCCCTGGATATGGAAGTGGGAGCGGGCACCTTCCACCCCGCCACTTTTTTACGCTCTATTGGCCCCGAACCGTGGGCAGCAGCCTACGTTCAGCCCTCTCGCCGCCCAACGGATGGCCGCTACGGCGAAAACCCCAACCGCCTACAACACTACTACCAGTTTCAGGTGGTTATTAAACCCTCGCCGTTGAATATTCAGGAGCTCTACCTGGCCTCGTTACGGCTCTGCGGAATCGACCCTTTAGAACATGATATTCGTTTTGTTGAAGACAACTGGGAGTCACCCACGCTGGGGGCTTGGGGATTAGGCTGGGAGGTGTGGTTGAATGGCATGGAGGTGACTCAGTTCACCTATTTCCAGCAGGTGGGTGGCCTCGAATGCACACCCATTACCGGCGAAATCACCTATGGACTGGAACGTATCGCGATGTACCTGCAAGGGGTTGAGAGTGTTTATGATCTGGTTTGGACAAACGGCCCCCAGGGTGTGATCAGTTATGGTGATGTTTTCCATCAAAATGAAGTGGAAAACTCCGCCTATAACTTTGAACATGCCGATGTTGAGTGGCTATTTTCTCAATTTGATCGTTGTGAAAAAGAGAGTAAAAAGCTCATTGAACTGGGTTTACCACTACCCGCATATGAGATGGTTTTGAAAGCATCACACACCTTCAATTTACTGGATGCCCGTCACGCCATCTCGGTTACTGAGCGCGCCCGCTTTATTGGCCGAGTGAGAACACTCTCCCGGGCGGTGGCTAAAAGCTACTACGAACGACGTGAAGCCCTGGGCTTTCCCATGTGCCAGCAGGAGTCGAAATAATGAGTGAAAAACGTAGCCTGCTAATTGAAATTGGCACCGAAGAGTTACCACCCAAATCGTTAAAACGGTTATCGGATGCACTGGGGGCCGGTGTTGTTGAAGGGATGCGTGATGCCAACCTCCATTTTGGTGAGGTCACACTGTATGCCACACCCCGTCGCCTGGCGATGCTTGTAAAAAACGTGGATCTTCAGCAGCCCGACAAACAGACCGAGCGCCGTGGCCCGGCAGTAAAAGCGGCCTTTGATGCCGATGGCAACCCAACCAAAGCGGTACAAGGCTTTGCGCGTGGCTGTGGGGTAGAAGTGGCTCAGCTTGAACAGATAGAGACAGCCAAAGGAGATTGGCTGGTATATCGCAGCGAACAGAAGGGGGAAGCCACCGCAAAGTTGATTCCAGCGATTGTTCAGTCATCGCTTGATAAACTGCCTATTCCCAAACGTATGCGCTGGGGGAGTCTCAATACCGAATTTGTGCGCCCCGCGCACTGGGTTGTGATGCTGCTAGGAAGTGACGTGCTGGCGGCTGAAATATTGGGCATTAAAGCGGGCCGAGAGAGCCGTGGCCACCGTTTTCATCATCCAGCTACTCTATCCATTAGTGAGCCGGAAGCGTATGCGCCGCTGCTGGAGAGCGAAGGCTATGTCGTGGCCGACTTCGCAGTACGTCGCGAGGCGGTGCGTGCGCAAATTCTTTCCGCCGCTGCCAAATTAAACGGTAGTGCCGTAATCGATGAAGAACTGCTGGATGAAGTGACCTCAATGGTTGAGTGGCCCAGAGCTGTAGCCGGTGACTTTGATGCCCGCTTCCTGGAAGTACCTGCCGAAGCGCTGATCACCACCATGAAGAGTAACCAAAAATATTTTCACCTCGTGGATGAACAGGGCAAATTGATGCCGCACTTCATCACCATCAGCAACATTGCCAGTAACAACCCGAATGCCGTAAAAGAGGGCAATGAGCGTGTGATTCGCCCACGCTTGGCAGATGCTGACTTTTTCTGGAAGCAGGATCGCAAGCACACACTGCAAAGCCATCTCCAGAGCTTAGAGAGTGTGGTTTTTCAGAACAAGCTAGGCACGCTCTATGACAAATCCCGACGTATCGAAAATTTAGCCCGTGAGCTTGCCGCTGATATTGGCTGTGACTCCGAGCAGGCAGCGCGTGCGGCGCTGCTATCCAAGTGTGACTTAATGACCAATATGGTAGGCGAGTTCCCTGACCTACAAGGCGTTATGGGGCGCTATTACGCGACCCATGATGGCGAGAGCAACGAAGTGGCTTGCGCCCTGGATGAACAGTACCGACCACGCTTTGCCGGTGACCAGCTACCAGAGGGTGGCGTAGGACAAGCGGTGGCCATTGCCGATAAGCTCGACACCCTGGTCGGCATTTTTGCCATAGGCGAAGTACCCACCGGCGATAAAGATCCATTTGCACTGCGGCGCGCAGCGCTGGGTGTACTGCGCATATTGATTGAAAAAGAGCGGGATATCGACTTAATGGCGACATTGAGAAAAGCCTGCGCCACCTTCCATGCACAACAGGGCACCCATGATCTATTTGCCACCACAGACACAAGTGAAAAGGTAGCGACTGCCGTATTTGACTTTATGATGGAGCGCCTGCGAGGCTATTTTCATGATAAGGGGTATCAGATCGATGAGTTTGAAGCGGTCTCAGGCGTACGCCCGACCCGCCCCCATGATTTTGCACAACGCATAGAAGCGGTACGCCTGTTTCGCACCCTGCCAGAAGCGACGAGCCTGGCCGCTGCCAATAAACGCATACACAATATCCTGAAAAAAGTAGCCGGCACACTGCCCGAAAAACTGGATGCTGCGCTACTGGTTGAAACGCAAGAACAGGCGCTAGCGGATGCAGTTGACGAGTTGAGTGATGAGGTTCATAAACTCTTTGATAACCGAGACTATCCCGCCGCACTGAGCCGGTTAGCCCGCTTGCGTGAGCCGGTGGATAACTTCTTCGACCATGTCATGGTGATGGCAGAAGATGAAGCGTTGCGAAACAACCGCTTAGCGCTATTAAACCGCCTGCAAACACTGTTTTTACGGGTCGCCGACCTCTCTCGCTTGCAGTAACTGAGTGATGAGCATGAAACAGAAATGGGTTATTTTGGATCGTGACGGTGTCATTAATCAGGACTCTGATAATTACATCAAATCACTGGATGAGTTTATCTTCATCCCCAACAGCCTGGCAGCCATTGCACGACTCTGCCAGGCGGGTTATCAGGTTGTAGTCGCCACCAACCAATCGGGTATCGCCCGCGGCTATTATGACATAGCCACACTAAATACCATGCACGCCACGCTGCACCGTGAACTGGAAAAACGAGGCGGTAAAATCAAAGACATCGCCTACTGCCCTCACCTCCCCAATGACAACTGCGCTTGTCGCAAGCCCAAACCGGGCCTCTACCAAACATTGGCACAGCGCCACCACTTTGCACTGGCAGGGGTACCGGTGATTGGCGACTCACTGCGAGACCTACAGGCCGCCCAGCAAGTAACCGCCCGCCCCCTACTGGTGCGTACCGGCAAGGGGCTGCGCACCATCGCACAAGGAGAGGGTCTTGAAGGCATTCCCATCTATGATGACCTGGCTGCCGCCGTCGATGCACTGCTAGCTGAGGAGAAGTAGTTGATCATGTTTTTACGTTCATTGATGTTCACCCTAGGCTCACTGCTTGCGTTAGTGGTTATCTCCCTTGTGGGTCTCTTACTGTTTCCACTGCCCTTCAAAATACGCTACGCCTGGATTACCCGCTGGGCCTGGTTCAACCTACACTGGCTACGCATCACCTGCGGCATTAACTACGTGATTGAAGGGTGGGAAAATGTGCCAGAAAAGCCCTGCATCGTCTTCAGCAAACACCAATCCACCTTTGAAACCTACGCACTGCAAGTGATCCTCCCCCCCCAGGCATGGGTATTAAAACGAGAGCTGCTATGGGTACCGATATTTGGCTGGGGGCTAGCCCTCTGCCGCCCGATTGCGATTGACCGTGGCGCAGGTCGCAAAGCAGTAAAGCAAATTATTGAGCAGGGTACTGAGCGGTTACAACAGGGGCAATGGGTACTAATTTTCCCTGAAGGAACCCGAGTCGCACCAGGTGAAAAGAAAAAATATGGAATGGGTGGTGCCATCCTAGCGAATAAAAGTGGCTACCCAGTACTCCCCGTGGCACACAACGCCGGGGAGTTCTGGCGCAAAAAGCAGTTTGTAAAAACCCCCGGCACCGTCCGCCTGGTGTTTGGCCCACTGATTGATAGCAAGGGAAAGGAGGCGCAAGAGATCAATGAAGAGGCTAAAGCGTGGATGGAAGCCAAAGCAACAGAGATCTTAAACAGCCCCCAACCTAAATAGAGACCACTGATCACCCTACTATTTGTTAACAAACTTCCAAAGCATAGCCTAGGCTTAAAGTGAGGCGCTAAACAAACAAGCAACCGCTGCTTGAAACAGCCAGCCTCATTAACTTGTTCAATAATGGGAGGGTGTCATGTTTCTTAAATATAACAAGTCAGATGATCTGCTTGAGGTACTCGATGTAACTGAGCTATTTGATCCGTTCAAATCCACGGTATCCGCTCGCTCTCACTGCGGCGAAGAGCTGCAAGAACCTGCTAATTATGCAAAATCAGAACTGATTTTCCCGTCAGGCGAACCCCTGCCACTCTGCTGGCAAGATAGCCACTATGCAAGCGCAACCCATCACACAAAATAGACGAACATGCCAGCCATCACCCATTGGTGGCTGGCTTATAGCCCAGATATTTCGAACTACCCAGGGTATTCGCCTTTTGCCCCAACACCCTATTTTAGACAAAACCTAAACACACTGTATCGCTATTAGAGATATCAGGTTGCGCATCATTTATGAATTACTCAGAGCAGGGGAATCGTCTGATTTCAATCCACGCACCCGTGGAGGGTGCGACGAGGATAATCTTGCCCTTTAGGCCATCAAAATCAACGTAATTTTCTTCGCCTAATTTGATTTTCCCAGTGGCTGAGCCTATGTATGATTGAAAGTCCGCACTAAATTTACCGAAGTCATGGAGCAGACCGATTAATCTTCCAGCACATGGGGCGCCAAGTTTTGAGGCTAGCTGCGCAGAAATATCTCCGACCTCTGTCAGGTGTGTGATTAAAAGCTGTTCATCATTCCCTTTTCTATGGGCAATGAATTGATCGGTAACATTTTCCATTACACGCTCCCTTTCCATGTTCTCGGAAAACATTACCACAAAGGGTATAGGTCAACCTACAACAACGACTCTACCCGTTCGTCCACCTCCCTCGCCTACTCCACCCGCTCGGTTACAGCGTCTTGATGTTAGAGGCAAAGCCTAAACACGCTGTACAGTTATGGGAAATGTCAGGTTATGCATTATTTAGAGTTACCTGATCACCCCCAATCCTCAGCTATTCTCCCAAGAGGTTCTATTCTTAAATGGGTAGGTGTCGAGTGAGGATAAGCCCATGAAAAATAAAATTAAATTTAAAAAAGGCTACAGTTTACCTCGGTTTTTGAAGGAGTATGGGGTAGCGGAGCAATGTCGGAAAGCGTTGTTTGAATGGCGATGGCCGCAAGGTTATCACTGCCCTAAATGTAATAATGAGCGCTACTGCCAGCTCAAAGTATGCCGTGCTTTTCAATGCAATCGCTGCCACCATCAGCATACGCTAACCGGGGGAACTCTTTTTGCTTCAACCAAGCTCCCCCTGACCACTTGGTTTATTGCTATCCATCTACTCACACAGGCTAAAACGGGTCTCTCGGCGCTTGCGCTGCACCGTCAATTGGGGGTCAACTACAAGACGGCTTGGAGTATTAAACACAAGCTGATGCAAGTCATGAAAGAGTGAGGTGATAGTAAGCCGCTTTCAGGTATCATTCAGTTAGATGACGTGTATTGGGGTGGTGAATTCAGGGGAGGAAAACGAGGCCGTGGCTCTCCCAACAAAACTCCTTTTGTTGCCGCTGTATCCGTTGATACAGAAGGCCACCCTATCGCAATGAATATGAATGTTGTTAAGGGCTTTCGATCCAATGAAATTGAACGCGGGGCTAAGAGACACTTACAGCCAGGTAATCTCATTGTCTCTGATGGATTGGCTTGTTTTTTAGCGGTCAAAAAAGCAGGGGGTGATCATACCGTCATTGTCACGGGTGGTGGCCCGGACTGTGTCAGCCTTGAGAGCTTTACTGGGGTGAACACCCTGATTGCGAATGTAAAACGATCAATGGATATGCTACCAAGGTTTGGTTATATTGCCGCGAGAACGCCGCCTATGCCAAATAGGCTTCTAAAGCTGGCTGAGAATTATGGGTAATCAGGAATATTTTTCCTTTAAATTACTGCAAGTTTCTAACCGGACACTACTAAATCAGTTAAGGTTTATGGTCATGATATTAAATCAACCCTGCTTTCCTAACGCGCCAATAACAAGGACTATAATATGATCGATAAAAATAAAATTATTGAAGCTTACAATTATAGGCATGCTTGTAAAGTATTTGATGCTAATCAAAAGATAAATGATGAAGACTTTTCTTTTATCTTGGAAACTGCCCGCTTAAGTCCCAGTTCCTTCGGTTTTGAGCCGTGGAAATTTTTAGTCGTACAAAATATGGGGTTACGGGAAAAACTTAAACGGGTCACTTGGGGCGCACAAGGCACCTTGCCAACCGCTAGTCACTTTATTGTTATCTTGGCTCGCAAGCAAAAGAGCATGCATTACGACAGCCCGTATATTAAACATATGATGCAAGATGTTCATCACTTACCTGATGAGGTTATAAAAACACGGCGTGGTTTTTATAAAAAATTTCAAGAATCTGATTTCAACCTTCTGGAAAGTGAGCGAGCAATATTTGATTGGTCAAGTAAGCAGACTTATATTGCATTAGCTAATATGATGACATCAGCTGCTATGATAGGTGTCGATAGTTGCCCTATTGAGGGCTATAAAGCCAAAGAAATGGAAAGTCTTATGACCGATGATTTTGGTATAGATTGCACTGAGTTTGGCGTGACCTGTATGGTGGCTTTTGGTTATAGAGTGGATGAGCAACGAATCAAAACCCGTCAAGGTATAGATGATATTGTTCAGTGGTTTCCTACCACATCATCCAGCCATAGATAGCGGTTATTCCGAGAGTATAGGCCGCAAGAATGAAGACATTGGTCGGGTTTCCAGACAGTTTAGGTGTTTTTATCTGTGACACATTCAAGGCCGCCAGCCCGACCACGCTGACATAGACAATGATGGAAAAAGCACCGTGACTAAACAGCCCCTCAAACAGAAATATGAACACAAGTATTATGTTGTTGTTATCAAGAGCCAGTCCCGTATATTTGGTGCCGCCAGCAAGACCGAAGGTGGAAAAATAACTGAGTCGCAGCGCACTAGCGGCCAGTATCAAAAATGCACCTAGCAGATAGATAGTCTCGAAATTTCCATAGCTTAAAAGCAGAATAGCAGGCGTGACACCATAGCTAACAATATCTATCAACACATCAAGTTGGCCGCCAAAAATACGGTCATCACCGGTACGCCCTTTCATCCTGCGCGCAATTAGGCCGTCTGCCCAGTCAAAAGCAACCGCCCATATCATTCCAATCATTGCTGCGGCGTAAAGCCCTGAAATACTGAAGTAAATAGCCAAAAGGGTACAAGCCAATCCAAACAGCGAACAAATATTAGGTAAATCTTTAGCGTAGGAGAGAATGGAGTTGGGCTGTAACTCATGAGGTTCGGCGTTTTTCGTGGTCATTGGCATACCTTAATTAATCAGGGTGATTTATAACTTAGACCTTGAATCCGTGAAAAAGTAGATCTGAAGACGTGGTATACTACCACTCTTAACTCAATCTTAGGTGGGAATAATGAATGCTTATATACACGGTAGGTACGTGGGATCTATTACATGTCGGTCACTTGGAATTACTCCAGCATTGTAAAACATTAGGTGACACCGTTGCCGTTGGCGTTGCTTCAGATGAAGTGGTCGCCAGCTATAAGAAGAATACCCCTGTTGTTCCTCTTGAACAGCGGATGAGCATGCTAAAAGCTTTGCGCTGTGTTGACATTGTACGTCCCTACTATGAACTGGAATACGCATCTGCCTGTAAAGAGCTGGGTGTAGATGTTTTTGTTATTGGAGAGGATTGGGGCAAGGAACCTCACAACCTTGAAGTAGAGTCTTTTTTGCAGGCAAGAGGCAAGTCCATCATTCAAGTTACCTACCACCCCCTTACTTCATCCACAAAAATAAAAGAAAAAACCATAGCCCAACTTCAATCAGCTGCATAAATTTCGCAAGCTGTCGCATGGTAATAGTTTTATTTTTTTAGCATACACATCAATGAGTTATAATTACCACGCCTAGGAGGCTGTCGGGCTTAGGTGATCGTAGCGAGGGAAAGCCATTTTGAGTCCATTTTTTTGATTGTTTGAGGCGAATATTGAGCATATTCAACGAAAATGATCGGAGAAATGGGCCTGAATGGCTTTTCTGCAGTAGATTCACCCTCAGTCCGACAGCCTCCTGATATGTATTAACTCGCAACTCATTATTCCAGAAGTCTTTTTTTCTGGAATAATGATTGTCTAATACCATCGGTCTTTATGTATTTACTCGCCAACAATCCATATTATGGATAATTAAGCTGGTGGCGAGTTAATACATAAAGTCTAGATAACAGCCTGCTGTATTTCAGGGGGTTAGAGCTACGCCGTGGGCCTTCGCCCAAAACGCTACTATTGGCGCGGGTAATACTACCGGCCATTGCCGATCGAAAATGCGCACCGAGTCTCATCATACTTCTTACCTTGGTACGTGGCCTACGCCGAATCCAGTGATTCAGATCAACACAGCGTTGACAATCGCTGGCAAGACCAAAATAATTTACCGCTCTATTGCATCCCTGCCATCACGGTGTTCGCATTTCCCTATACGCCCTCCAGCCCCGTAGATATTAGCTGATTTTGAAGAGCTGATATTTCATCGATGCGCCTCAATTGCGATGACTGTATTTCTCAAGCTCTTTGCCCAAAGAGTCGAGAGTGGTATTTACCGATAGCTTTCGACCATTCCATTAAATCTACTGTACTGCATCATTATTCCATAATCGAGCATGGCCCATGTGGTAGGCCAGCTAAGCGCACCAATATGGCTCCTGTAGTGGGGTTTTTCCCTGTAGATCCTCTGTAATTCATTGTTTTGTTTGAAAATTAAATCATGGCACGATATTTGCTTTTTTTGCTCAGAAGTGACTTTTAACTTTTTGCAGGAATTTTTAAATGGCCGGGAACAGACTGAATATACTAAAGCTGGGGCAGGAGAATATCCGAATACTGCACTATACATGGTTTGCCTTTTTTATGACCTTTGTGGTCTGGCTGGGGCTTGGCCCGATGATGCCTTTTATCAAGGAGGCGCTTGACCTTACCGACCAACAAGCCAAGGTGCTGTTGATCCTGAATGTGGCGATGACTATTCCTGCACGTATTGTGGTGGGTATGTTGGTGGACCGGCTAGGACCACGCATTATGTATACCAGCATTCTGGTTCTGGGTGGCTTGGTTAGCATCGCCTTCGCTTGGGCCGATGACTATCAAGAGCTGGCGCTGTTACGCTTTCTTGCGGGTTTCATCGGCGCTGGTTTTGTGGTGGGTATTCGCATGATTGGCGAGTGGTTCCCGGCGAAACAGACCGGTCTGGCTCAAGGCATCTACGGTGGTTGGGGTAATTTTGGTTCTGCGGGTGCAGCCATGACTCTACCCTTTATTGCCGTTGCGATTGGTGATGCCGATGGCTGGCGCTATGCTTTGACCTTCGCCAGTATTGCCGCCATTGCTTACGGTCTTCTCTACTTCTTTATTGTGAGTGATACTCCGAAAGGCTCCACCTATTTCAAGCCGAAAAAGATGGGGGCTATGGAGGTAACCAGTACCGGTGATTTGATCCTCTATATTCTGATGAACATCCCACTGTTTCTGGCGTTGGCGGTGCTCACTTGGAAGCTCTCCCCCGCACAAATGGGTATGATTGACCCGCTAACTACTTACCTTATATATGCTGCGCTGGTGGGCACTTATCTGATTCAGGTATGGAAGATATGGCACGTGAACGGTCACATCATCAAGCAGCCGGTGCCTGAGTTGCACCGTTACAAATTCAAGCAGGTGGCGGTATTAAACTGGGCCTACTTTGTTACCTTTGGAACGGAGCTGGCGGTGGTGTCAATGTTGGCAATGTTTTATGTGGAGTGGTTTGATATTCCGAAAGTGACGGCTGCACTGTTGGCGGGTATCTACCCCTTTATTAACCTGGTAGCGCGCCCAGGTGGTGGTTGGGCCAGTGATGTTATTGGGCGCAAAAAGACTCTGATCATTGTCTTTACCGGTATCACGGCGGGCTTTTTGATGCTGGGCACGGTTAGCCAGGAGTGGCCTGTTTGGGTGGTGGTAGCGATAACGATCTTTGCGGGCATCTTCTCCAAAGCGGGTTCGGGTGCGGTCTATGCCATGGTGCCGTTGGTGCAGCGCCGCATGACGGGGCAGATCGCCGGTATGGCGGGTGCTTTTGGCAATGTGGGTGCGGTCACCTTCCTAACCGTCAACTCATTGGTTGATTACGATGTGTTTTTTATGGTGATTGGCATCGTATCAGCGGTGGTGCTTTTTCTGATACTGTTTGTCTTGGAAGAGCCTGCCGGGCAAATTGCAGAGACCCTGCCCGATGGCACCGTGCAGATGATCGATGTGAAATAAACATTTCACCCATCGATGCATAAACCAGAAAACGCGGTTGCCTCGGCAAGAGGCAGCCGCGTTTTTTATCAACCCAAACAATGATGTAGCCAGCCTATGACAACCCAAATGACACAGCTCACTATCAACGCCGGGCAATACAGCGAAAAAGGCATTAAAGAGCAAAACGAAGATGCCTGCGGCATACTCATTCCCGAAGAGACGCAATTGATTAACAAGGGGATCGTGGTGGCGATTGCCGATGGTGTGAGTAGTGCGGATCATGGACGAGAAGCGGCAGAATCGTGTGTAACCGGTTTTATTAATGACTACTACAGCACCGCCGACTCCTGGACAGCCAAAAACTCGGGCCGAAAAGTGCTGGGAGCGATTAATCGCTGGTTGTATGGGCAGGGGCAAAGTGCACTCTCCGGGCAGGGGATGCTCACTACTTTTTGTGGCCTGATTCTTAAATCGACTACCGCACACCTGTTTCATGTGGGTGACAGCCGCATCTATCGCCTGCGCGATGGCGATTTGGAGCAGCTTACCCGCGACCACCAAAGCTGGGGAGGGGCTGAAAAGGCTTTTTTAAGCCGTGCCATGGGTGCAGATTCGGGCGTTGAAATTGATTATCGCAGTGAGCCATTGGAAGAGGGTGACCTGTTTTTTCTCAGCACCGATGGCGTGCATGAGTTTATCAGCCACAAAGAGCTAAAACAGCTGCTCACCGAGTTGCGCAGCCACCCCGAGCGAGCGGCGCGCACCATCGTGACCCGCGCACTGGAGCACGGCAGTCATGATAATGTCACCTGCCAGGTGATCGACATTGCAGCACTACCTTGCCAAAATCAGCAGGAGTTTTACCAGCATCTCACTGAGCTCCCGTTCCCCCCTACGCTGGAAAACGGCATGATTTTGGAGGGTTACCGAATTCTTCGTGAGCTGCACGCCAGCAGTCGCAGTCAGGTCTATCTGGCGCGTGATGAAGAGAGTGGCGAGTCGGTTGTGATTAAAACCCCATCCGTTAATTTTGAAGATGATGCTGAGTATATCGATGGCTTTCTGCATGAAGAGTGGGCAGGAAAACGTATTAATAGTAACCATGTTTTAAAAATGATCGAACCCAAAAAACCACGCCGCTTTCTCTACTATGTAAGCGAATTCATTGAAGGGCAAAATCTGCGCCAGTGGATGAATGATAACCCCGATCCGCCACTGGATGATGTGCGCCGTATCATGGAGCAGGTTTGCTCAGGTGTTCGAGCCTTTCACCGACTGGAGATGTTGCACCAGGATCTTAAGCCTGAAAACATCATGATAAACAAAGATGGTGTAGTGAAAATTATCGATTTTGGCTCTACCCGTATTGCCGGTATTCAGGAGATTGCCAGCCCGATAGAGCACGGCAAACTACTGGGCACCTATGATTACGCCGCGCCAGAATATTTTATCGATCAACCCAGTAGTAACTGCTCAGATATCTACTCACTGGGTGCCATCAGCTACGAAATGCTGACCGGCCAGCTCCCTTATGGCCGCGCACTCTCACAGCGCGCACTCAAGCGAATCCGCTACCATCCAGCCCATGAAATTAACAGCAAAGTCCCGCGTTGGATGGATGCCGCGCTGGAAAAAGCGTGCATGATCAACCCGCAACGCCGTTACCCGCTACTCTCTGAATTTACCCACGACCTGTGGCACCCCAACGCCTCGCTGCAATCGAAAGAGTTTCAGCCTCTACTGAAAAGAAACCCGCTGGCCTTCTGGCGAGCCAGTGCGTTAGCGCTACTGACTAGCAATCTGGTGCTGCTCTATCTGTTGTTGAAATAACGCCTCTCTATACGTGAGTCATAATATAACTTCAGATAGAAATGCCTGCACCATATTTTACCACGTGTTTTTTGAGGTATGACCTAAGCTCACGCATTAGGTAATATGTAGGAATAGCTCACAATTTTTCCCCGAGAAAAAGAGGCTCTGGGAGTCAATCTTAAAAAACCGAACCAATAAAGGGAACACTATGAAAAGAAAACTATTAGGCAGCTTTTTCATTCTGGCGCTGATCATGACGGTTAACGGATGCTCCTCTATCCCAGGATTAGGCGGTGGGGGTGATTCAGCCGCAAGCAATATGGGTCTGGTCAATTTGCTGACTAGTCAGTTGGGTGTCTCTAATGACCAAGCGACGGGTGGTGCGGGCGCGCTGCTTGGCTTGGCCAAAAATTCTTTGAGCTCCAGCGATTTTGCTCAGGTCAGTGACTCCATTCCCGGTATGAGTTCCCTGTTGGCGGCTGCTCCAAAGAGTTCAGAACTGAGCGATAAGCTTGGGGGCGTGGGTGATATGTTAGGTGGCAGCGCTAAAAAAGCCACTGGGTTGGGCGCTGCTGCGGGTAGCTTTTCAAAGTTAGGGTTAAGCCCGGATATGGCGGGAAAGTTCGCCCCAGTTATCATGGATTACGCTCAATCTAATGGCGGTGATAGTGTTATGAATCTGCTAAAAAGTGTCTGGAAGTAAACATTAAAAAATCTATTAAAATAATGGCAGTGGAGGCGACAAAATGAGTGAAATCGATAGTGCCGTACAACAGATGGAAGTTCTCACATCAAAGGCTTATGAGTTAGGTCTGGAGTATGCTCCCAAGCTGGCTCTGGCCATTATAACGCTGATTATTGGCCTGCTCGTTATCAGAGGTGTCGGCAAGGTGCTGCGGGCTTCAATGGAGAGGTCAAAGGTAGACCCCACCCTGGTTCCCTTTATAACCAGCCTAGTGGGTTGGATACTCAAGCTACTGCTGTTCATCTCTGTGGCCTCGATGATCGGCATCGCCACCACCTCCTTTATCGCAGTTTTGGGTGCGGCTGGTTTGGCGATTGGCTTGGCACTGCAAGGCAGCCTTGCTAACTTCGCTGGGGGTGTTTTGATCATGATCTTTAAGCCCTACAAAGTGGGGGATCTGATCGAATCACAAGGGCTTTTGGGCGTGGTAAAAGAGGTTCAAATCTTCAATACCATACTCACCTCACCGGAGAACAAGCAGGTTATTATTCCAAACGGTGCTGTCTCAAATGGCTCGATTATTAACTATACCGTTGAAGGAAAAATACGTGTCGATCTGACCATTGGCATCGCTTACGATGCGGATATTAACCAGGCCAAATCAGTACTGATGGAGGTCTTGACCAAGCATGACAAAGTCATTGCAGAGCCTGCTCCTTTCGTCGGCGTACTGGAACTGGCAGATAGCTCAGTCAACCTTGCCGTAAGGCCCCACTGTTTGCCTGAGCACTACTGGGATGTTTTCTTTGATGTTAATGAAAAGATGAAAGTATCGCTGGATCAAAATAGCATCACCATCCCCTTCCCACAGCGCGATGTGCATTTGATTAAACCTGGCGCGCTCCCAGAGTAAGTTTGGCTGGGTTTCCGGGTTCCCGCGATTCTTCGTGAGAACCCGCGCTATGTCACCTCGTTCTACGGCTGTTTCTTAATAGATAAAAATATGCTAACGTCTATTTAACAAAAGAAGAACAAAAAAGTAACTACCACATCCTCCCCCGGATACTTAGCGGCTCCTCCTCGCCGCTTTTTTTTCTCTTTTTCTAATGACCATCCCTAATAACGCCTACTCCCCAGACAGAAATACGCATACAAGCTGCTAATTACACATTAAAACCAAAAAAAGTCGCCGAACCTACCGGTGGTGGCGGTAACATTTGCTGTTAAATCAATAGACAAGTTAAGTTGTACGCAATGTATGAGTTATTCCCGCTTGCACCCATTTGTCGTCTATTTGCCCTCTTTGCAGCTACCCTAGACTTTATGTATTAACTCGCCACCAGCTTAATTATCCATAATATGGATTGTTGGCGAGTAAATACATAAAGTCCGATGGTATTAGACAATCATTATTCCATAAAAAAAGACTTCTGGAATAATGAGTTGCGAGTTAATACATATCAGGGAGTACCCTTCAAAGGGTGTAATTAAATGGGACAACCCCAACAACAGGCCGAGGCTCGCCAGCATGCCATGTTGCTATTGGCTCGTCGAGAGCATGCGCGTTTTGAATTGGTTGTAAAGCTGTCGGCTAAAGGCTTTGAGTCATCACACATCGAGTCTACTTTGAACAGTCTCGAGAGTGAAAATTTATTGAGTGATAAACGTTTTGCAGAGTGCTACATTCGTTCCCGAGTTAACAAAGGGTATGGGCCATACCGCATTCGCATGGAGTTGCAAGCGCGCCAAGTTGATGATGAAATTGTAAATGAGCTTTTGTACCACGGTTGGGACTGGGGTGAGCGGATTATCGAAGTGCGTAGGAAACGTTTTGGTGATGTGCCAGTGACAGATATAAAGATGCGAGCGAAACAGCAGCGCTTTTTGCAATATCGCGGCTTTAGCTCAGAGCAGATAAACGCCGCGATACGGCAGGATGATTAGGCGAGAACTTTGTAGTAAGTGGATGCAGAGCGCTGTAGGCATACGCCACAAACCAAGAGAGTTGTGAAATGAAGAGTGCAGCAATACGTAAGGCATTTCTGGAGTTTTTCCATAAACGCGGGCATAAGCCGGTGGCGAGCAGTTCATTGGTGCCGGGTAATGACCCCACACTGCTTTTTACCAATGCGGGTATGGTTCAGTTTAAAGAGACATTTTTAGGCCTAGAGGATAGAACTTACCATCGTGCGGTCTCTTCGCAGCGATGTGTACGCGCAGGTGGTAAGCACAATGATTTGGAAAATGTAGGCTATACCGCACGTCACCATACTTTTTTTGAGATGCTGGGTAATTTCAGCTTTGGCGATTACTTCAAGGAAGAGGCGATACAGTATGCGTGGGAATTTCTGACAGAGGAGCTGAAGCTGCCCAAGGAGAAACTTTGGGTGACAGTCTATAGCGAAGACAGTGAAGCGGCTGATATCTGGATTAAAAAAATGGGTATTAGTGAAGAGCGGCTGAGTCGAATCGGCGATAAGCCTGGTGGAAAAAAATATGAGTCGGATAACTTCTGGTCAATGGGTGATACTGGCCCTTGCGGCCCTTGCTCAGAAATATTTTATGACCACGGCCCTGATGTTGCGGGTGGCCCACCAGGTACACCGGAAGAGGATGGTGATCGCTATATTGAAATATGGAACCTGGTCTTCATGCAGTATGAGCGTGATGCGGACGGTACTCTGCGCCCACTGCCCAAGCCCTCAATCGATACGGGTATGGGGCTTGAGCGTCTCGCAGCAATTATGCAGGGTGAGCATAACAATTATGACATTGACCTGTTTCGCAACCTCATTCATGCGGCCGCAAAGTTAACTCATACTGAAGACCATAGCCATAAATCACTGCGTGTAATTGCAGACCATATTCGTGCTTGCTCATTTTTGGTGGTTGACGGAGTGGTACCTTCCAATGAGGGGCGTGGCTATGTGTTGCGCCGGATTATTCGTCGCGCCATTCGCCACGGTAACAAATTAGGCACCAAAGGGCCTTTTTTTAATAAGCTGGTGGGTCCACTCTGCGAGGAGATGGGGGAGGCCTATCCTGAGCTGAATAAGCTTCGCGAACATATTGAACGTATTTTGAGTATGGAGGAGGCACGCTTTGCGGAGACCCTTGAGCAAGGATTGCAAATTCTCGAATCAGAAATAAGCAAACTTGACGGTGATATTATTCCGGGTGATGTGTTGTTCCGTCTATATGACACCTATGGCTTCCCTGTCGACTTAACCGCGGATATTGCACGAGAGCACCAATTGGGGGTTGATGAGGCGGGGTTCGACGTTGCGATGACAGCCCAGCGTGAACGTGCCCGGGCCGCCAGTTCATTTGAGGGGAGCTTTGGTAAGAAAATTGAGTTGCAAGGCCATACCGATTTTTTAGGCTATGAGCGCTTAACGGTTGAGGCCAAGGTGCTCTCCATCTACAAGTCGGGGAGGTCAGTTGATACGCTAGACGAAGGTGAGCAGGGGATGGTGGTGTTGGATAGAACCCCCTTTTATGCAGAGTCGGGCGGGCAAGCGGGTGACGCTGGGCTGCTGAGTCGAAAGGGTGTGCGCTTCGAAGTAATTGACACCCAAAAACAGGGTGCAGCGGTGTTCGGGCATCTGGGTAAGCAGCTGAGTGGATCGCTAAAAATAGGTGACAAAATAGATGCTGATGTCAATGCGGCTACTCGTCGTCGCATCGAGTGTAACCACACCTCAACTCACCTGTTGCATGCGGCGTTACGTGTGACCCTGGGCGAACATGTTGCACAGAAAGGGTCACTGGTTGAAGCAGAGCGCTTACGTTTTGATTTTTCACACTTCGAAGCGATAAATACCGAACAGCTGTCGGCTATTGAAGTGCTCGTGAATAGCCAGATTCGTGCGAATTATCCCATTGAAACCAAGGTGATGACCCCCGATGATGCGGTCGCTGAAGGTGCCATGGCGCTCTTTGGTGAAAAGTATGGCGACTCAGTGCGTGTCTTACGGATAAGTGACTTCTCAATGGAGCTATGCGGCGGTACGCATGTAGAGCGTGCCGGTGACATTGGTTTTTTCAAAATCGTCTCAGAAGGCGGTGTTGCGGCGGGTGTGCGCCGAATCGAAGCCGTTACAGCAGAGGGTGCTCTGCGGTGGGCAAACGAAAGTGATGCCATACTGGTTGAAGTTGCGGCGCGGGTAAAAGCAGCGGGTCGTGATGATGTTGTCGCAAAAGTAGAGCAGCTGTTGGAACGTACTCGGGGCTTGGAGAAGAGCCTTACCACGGTTAAAGCAAAGCTGGCGAGCGCAGCAGGTTCTGATTTGGCCTCACAGGCAGTTGATGTTGGAGGGGTTAAGGTGCTAGCTGCAAAGCTTGAAGGGGCTGATGCCAAAGGGTTGCGTGAAATCGTTGATCAATTAAAAAATAAGCTCGACTGTGCGGCCGTCGTCGTCGCTTGTGTTAATGACGGAAAAATCAGCTTGGCAGCCGGTGTTACAAAAAATGCGATAGATCGCATCAAAGCTGGCGAGCTGGTAAATCAGGTGGCTCAGCAGGTGGGCGGTAAAGGGGGTGGTCGTCCTGATATGGCCATGGCGGGCGGAAATCAGCCTGAAAACCTGGACCAAGCACTACTATCTGTTCAAAATTGGGCAAAACAACAAATTATTTCGTGAAATTGTGTAGGAAATTTCCTACAATACCGGCAAAGGATGGAAGGGAAGACCCTTACCATGTAAAAACAGATCATGGCTCTGATAGTTCAAAAATATGGCGGCACCTCGGTTGGCACCACAGAACGCATCGTAAGTGTTGCTGAAAAGGTAATTAAAGCCAAGATGCAAGGGAATGATGTAGTGGTTGTGGTCTCTGCCATGAGTGGAGAGACAAATCGCTTGATCGAACTTGCCAGTGATATATCTGCGCAGCCAGCGGCACGAGAAATGGATGTGCTGGTCTCCACGGGTGAGCAAGTGACCATTGCGCTGTTGACAATGGCGTTGAGTGCGCGTGGTTGCCCCGCAATATCATATACCGGTTCACAAGTGCGTATCTTGACCGATAGCACGCACAGTAAAGCGAGAATCAAAGAGATCGACGGTTCACGTATCAGCCGCGATTTATCATCGGGCCGGGTAGTTGTCGTTGCCGGTTTTCAAGGTATGGATGGTAACGGCAATATCACAACGCTTGGGCGTGGCGGTTCAGATACCTCTGCGGTTGCCATTGCGGCGGCACTAAAGGCAGATGAGTGCCAGATATATACGGATGTTGATGGTGTCTACACCACCGACCCCCGGGTGGAGCCTCGGGCGCGTCGACTTGAACGTATCACCTTTGAAGAGATGCTTGAAATGGCGAGTCTGGGTTCAAAGGTGTTGCAGATTCGTGCGGTAGAGTTTGCAGGGAAATATAATGTACCGTTACGCGTGCTTTCAAGCTTCACTGAAGGCGAGGGTACCTTGATCACCTATGAGGAAGATGGCGTGGAAGAAGCACGAATTGCAGGAATTGCATTTAACCGGGATGAAGCAAAATTAACCGTATTGGGCGTGCCCGATCATCCCGGTGTCGCTTACCAAATATTAGGCCCCATTGGTGAGGCTAATATTGAAGTGGATATGATTATTCAAAATGTTGGCCGAGATGGAACAACAGATTTCACCTTTACCGTGCACCGAAATGATGTGCAGCGGGCCGTTGAAGTGCTCAACAAAGTAGCCAATGATCTCGGTGCGCGGGAGGTGAATAGCGATGACTCAATTATTAAGCTTTCGCTGGTGGGTGTTGGCATGCGCTCCCACGCAGGCATTGCGAGTAATATGTTTGAAATTCTCGCAAAAGAAGGTATTAACATAAAGATGATTTCGACCTCTGAAATTAAAATTTCAGTGGTTATCGATGAGAAATATCTGGAACTGGGCGTTCGTGCACTGCACGATGGTTTTGGTCTGGAAAAGACAGCCTAGGAGTGGCTGTATCAGGGTGGCGGGTGTTTTTTTATATTAATTCACCTATAATTTGTAAGGCACTAAGATGGAGCTAGTATTAGGATGATGGTGCCCCTAAATTTTAATGTTAACAATTGTTGACAATGAAGCTGTGACATTAAGCTCGAAAAAGAGCTATATTAGTCGATAGTTATATTGCGTTTGGTGATATCACAGTTTTGGATGTAGTTGTAAAGGAGAGATGTAAATGTTGATTTTAACCCGTCGAGTGGGCGAGACCCTGATTATTGGTGATGATGTTACCGTGACTGTACTCGGTGTAAAAGGTAATCAAGTACGGATTGGTGTGAATGCTCCAAAGGATGTATCAGTTCATCGTGAGGAGATTTATGAGCGTATTCAGCAAGAGAAAGCACAACAGGCTACTGCAGCAGCTGGTGAACAGGATTAGTTTTTGATCGCTGGTTTTATGGCAGTCAGTAGGTAGTTTGAACGGCGGAGTCGCAAGACTCCGCTTTTTTATGAAAAAATATCAAATAAATTCGAGATTTAGCTTTTATCTTGGTAGTTTTTTTGCGAGAATACGCCGCATGTTGGAGAGCTGGCCGAGTGGCTGAAGGCGCACCCCTGCTAAGGGTGTATAGGGGTAACTCTATCGAGGGTTCGAATCCCTCGCTCTCCGCCATTATTTATTGATTTTATTGGAAAAACTCCCCCGATAAATAGAAGATATAATGAGTTGACATGTGCTTGTGAAATTAGCATAATGCGCAACTCAGCGAACAATGCGCTCGTAGCTCAGCTGGATAGAGTACCTGGCTACGAACCAGGGGGTCGCAGGTTCGAATCCTGCCGAGCGCACCATTTTTTAGTAACAAACACAGTCGGTTACGAGATATTCTCTAGCCGACTTTTCTTTTGGTTAAAGTCAGCGTGGGCGTTTCGTGGACACCCCGTTGACCTTTAGTCAAACAAAGTCGATTTACCTCTTCAAGTAGTTCCGCGACTTCAAGCCGAATAGTCGGTCGTGATGTCACCATTTGTGTGCCCTAGCAGCACTCTCCTTGTTTCGTTGGATACACCAACGGATCGGAGCCGTCTTCCAAAAGTGTGCTTTAGATTGTGTACTCCTCTAGTCACATTTCTACTGACTGGAAGCTTAGCCTCCCTCCAAGCTCGTTTCCAACCTGTGTTATTCATTTTCCCCACGCGATAACCTTTGGCTCTATGTGAAATAGAGTGGGTAATTGAACTTTAGTTTTCCACAAATAAAATAAACCATATTGATGAAATTATCGATATTACGATAACCTCTTGCTCGACGTTTGGCGAGCTGAACCTTGCTGTTGATGCCTTCAAGAATTCCGTTGGTGATACGGCTTTCAACAAAATGAATAATCCCGCTCCAATGTGCTTTGATCGTCCTGGGGAATTTTTCAAAAGCAGGTATTTTTGCAGCCTACTTCGCCGCACCACTGCGCCAGAAAAGCCTCTGCTGTTTGTTTGTCTGGCATGCCCCAAAGATCGTTAAAAAGCTCTTTTAAACGATAGGCTTTTCCTAACGTAGGATAGAGGGTGATCATTTCAGAGAGCGCATTTTCCTGCTTGTCTGATAAGTTATTTCGATTTCTTAAAAAGGTGTATTTGTGGCCTTTTAGCTGGTCGTGCTCTTTACGTTCGGCCATTCGAACTTGGTTCATTGCTTCATTGAGAATCTTAACAACATGAAATCGGTCAAGTGTGATTTGTGCCTTTGGAAATGACACCGCCGCTCCTGCAATGAAGGATGGGGATAAGTCCATGCTGATCTGCTGAACCTGTTCTTTCTCAACGCCTTTGCTCTCCAGGTGCTTCTGGATGCTTTTGATGGTTGCTTTACCCTTGCCTTCGGTGACATGAATCACTCGAGACTCATCCAGATCAACACCCAGTGTCAGATATTTATGGCCTTTTTTTGATGACGTTTCATCAACCCCGAGCTTACTTATAGAGGATGCATCATCCACTTCTTTTGCTTGACTGATCCAGTAGTTGAACAAATTACAGACTCGCTGAGGGTTGACCTGGAGCATCTCGGCGACTCGATTGACAGGCATTTCTCGCTCAATCAGTGCCAGAGCCAATGCTTCGAATAGCAGGGCAAAGCCACTGCCTGGTCGTGACCAAGGAACCTCGATAGTTTGCACTTTTTTGTCTGTGGTGATGATGCGTGGTACGGCGCAATGAAGATAACAAATGTGCTCAAAGAAGCTGAGGTGTTGCCACTTTCTGGGGACGGTGTCATGCACTGAGCACAGTTCTCCCGTCTTGTCAGGAAAGCGAGTTCCCGATATAAAACCAATATGTAAATGGAGCTCTCTGCTTCCGTTTTCATTATCAGTAAAGGAGATATCTTTAACTTCCCAAGGAGTTTGCAGGCTCAACGCCATGCTGAATAAATGTGCGCTGCTCATGGTTGTCGATTATGACAGCTACCCACTACAAATCACATAGAGCCAAGCATTTTTGACGAATGAGTAGGAGCAGAACTGTTCTGTCTACATGACTAAGGGATGTGAATGTGCGGATCCCAGTGCTATCCATTTAATTTATAAGAGAATTGTTTGGTTGGTATGGCGGGGTTGTGTTACTCGTATCCTAAAGGATACAATTGATTATGCCGATAACTGATATTATCCACGAGTATTTGGATTCTGGAGGCCGTTCCCCTTATGGGATCTGGCTGGCATCGCTGAGTGACCCTCGGGCAAAAGCGAAGGTCATCATGCAAGTGGATCGGATGGAGCTAGGGCTATTTGGTGACTCCAAGCCCGTTGGTGAAGGCGTGAGTGAGTTGCGTATTCACTATGGCCCAGGTTATCGCGTCTACTATGCAAAAGATGGTGTGAATATTTATCTTCTGCTGTGTGGTGGTGATAAATCCACTCAAAAGAAAGATATCAAACGTGCTTTGAAGTATTGGTCAGAGCACAAAAGTGAGAAGTGAGGTGAAATTAATGGCGACCCGTAACGTACGACAAACACATACAGAGATGCTGAAAGACCTGGATGTTGCCAGTGAATATCTAAATGAAGCACTGGAAGGTGATGACCCTGCCGTTGTGTTGATGGCGCTACGCAATATTGCGGAAGCGCAAGAAGATGGTATTTCCGGTCTGGCGGAACGAGCCTCGCTCGGTCGTGAGAGCATGTATAAAATGCTCTCCAGCAGCGGTAATCCAAAACTTTCCAGCTTCGTTAAGCTTGTGCATGGTCTTGGGTTGAAAATTCAGGTGCAGCCCGATACCGGCCACGCTTCTCGTTAATGGCTACTGGGTATGTTGACGGAAAAACAACAACAAGCCTATGAGCAGTTCTACGAGTCCACCCACGATAATGAGTTTCTGGACGAGAAAACAGAACTGCTTGTCGGGCTTGCGGCAGCTATGGCGCTCGACTGCGCGCCTTGTAGCAACTACTATCTAGGGAAGGCAAAAAGTGCGGGTATCAAGAAAGGAGAAGTCTCCGAGGTACTGGCTAAAGTGATGGCGGTTTCGGCAGGTCAAAAGCGGCTTCAATTTAATTGGGCTGCGAACAAGCCCGAGTGCATGATGCTCGGCAGGGTAGTGGCCTGGGAATATTGCCTCAGTGGCGGCCTTGTAATTAATGGGTGAGGTGTGTTCTCCAATATTGGCCCCATATAGAAGAATATGGCTTTTTTTGTTGGGTGTAATTGATGCCGCCAGATCGACTCTCTCCTCGTGATCTTTTTTCATCTTTAAGAGAAGCGAGACAGAATATTTTTTCCCCATCCTTGTCTTCGTCGATTAATGTATGGCATTCATGACATGCCAACATGAGGTTTCTTAGGTCGTTGATATGCTCCTCATCAAT
This sequence comes from Gammaproteobacteria bacterium, assembly GCA_021647245.1. Lineage (NCBI taxonomy): Bacteria > Pseudomonadati > Pseudomonadota > Gammaproteobacteria > Gammaproteobacteria bacterium. The sequence continues at coordinate 6,783 of JAKIVC010000014.1, read as the reverse complement.
TTCTTTAGTCACTCCATTTTCCCATAGGCGTTTGTTGCAGCCCTCAAATTGACAGCGCCCAGCTGATTTTCCCCACAGCATCAATTGAACAGGAAGCTTGATATGGCGATTATGGGTAACTTCCTGTTTGCTCACAGTGATATCCCTCAAAGCTTGCCAATAACGGGAAGGGATCGACTAGAGAAAGAATCAACCACCAAGTGGCTAATATATGCACCAGTAGCGACTAGCGCGAAGCCTCGAAGTAAGGATTCCCAATCATTTTCAGATTCCCAGTTATAGGCTTTTTTGAACGCGTATCCTGTGGCGCTTAAAAAGGCAATGCTATGAAAGAACTGCCTGTGATGAGGGTTTCTCAAAGAAGGCTCGATGGTGTCAGGCAGTTTCCCAAAAAATGCACCGACGCCCACAGCCGTAAGAGGATGATGGCTAATAGCGTTTGATTTAGCAGGGTGATCGGCTAGTGCAACGGCTAATCCTGTTAGTCCACCAACGACTAGGTGTGTTTTTCCATTCGCCATGGTTACTTCTCTTTCCTAACACCCTTGAAAGGTGTCTTGTCAGTTGTTTTAACGTCCATAAAACGACCAGTGTCGCTATCCCGCTTCACGTAGTGCCCCGAAGGGGTTTGTGTTTGGGAGCGGCCTCGAACAGCGCCGTTTCTGTGATCGTCACCTTTGGGAGGATTGGTAGCCATGATTTTTGATTCCTATATTTTGTGAGTTAACTAAAGCCTTTCTTTAGTTTTACAAATCATAATAGGATCATATTGATCTTGTAAAGAACAAAAAAGATGCAAGGATAAAAAAGATTCGCAAGACGGATGTTTTTAGGGCAAAATACCTCTGGTAGTGATATTAGAGGGGTTAGAGTGATACTTTCAGACATTAAGCAAGCTCAAAGAGAGCGCCTGCTGCATATAGACTTCCGAGCCTATTTTTTGGGGGATGTGGGGCGGAGTGACTTAATCAAGCGCTTCGGAATAAAGTCGGCGGCGGCTACGCGGGATATCATTATCTATAATGAGTGTGCGCCTGATAATTTAAGTTATGACACAAAAACAAAGTCTTATCTGCGTACCGATGGCTTTAAACCTTTATTCGAATACAACTCCTCTCAGGTATTAGCATCGCTATCACAAGGGGTCGGTGAGGGCTTTGTTGAGCCTCAGCATTCGATCCTTGCCTGTGAAACTCCGTCAAAACTCAATAAGCCAAAGTTGGATGTACTTTCTGTTATTACCCGCGCTATTCATCAGCGCAAAGCGGTGAAAATAGAGTATTGCTCAACGAGTTCTGGCTCATCTAGTCGAGAAGTTGTTCCTCATGTGCTCGTTGATAACGGTTTGCGCTGGCATGCGAGAACCTATGACCGGAAAAATGGCCGGTTTGGAGACTTTGTTATCACCCGGATCACTAAGGTGAAGCTGTTGGATGAGCCTGTTCAGGAACATGAAGACTTAAAGCACGATATTCAGTGGAATCGCATTGTTGAAATGGAGTTGGTACCACACCCCAACATTAAACACACGCAAGCGATTGAGTTGGATTACGACATGATTGACGGGGTGCTCAAACAAAATGTGCGGGCGGCAGTTGCAGGTTATGTGCTCCGGCGTTGGAATGTGGATTGTACTGAAGGCCACAGCCTGAAGGGTGGAGAGTATCAATTGTGGTTACGTAATAGAGCCGCATTGTATGGCGTGGGAAACCTGACGCTTGCTCCAGGGCACGATGGTTAAGGGAGGCTGGTATGGATTTTATTGATAATATAAACCAGCTCTTAGGAGACAACCTGAAGCAGACCATCAAGCCGGGTGCTAGGCTGAAAATTGCGGCCTCCTGTTTTTCTATCTATGCCTATGAAGCCTTGAAGAGAGAGCTTGAAAGCATTGAATCACTGGAATTTATATTCACATCCCCTACGTTCGTGCCAGAAGAAGTTACCGATAAGGTCAAGAAAGAACGTCGAGAATTTCTTATCCCAAAGAATGAACGGGAACGTAGTATCTACGGCACCGAGTTTGAAATACAGCTCAAGAATAAACTGACTCAACGGGTCATAGCCAAAGAGTGTGCAGACTGGATGCGGCGCAAAGCTCGTTTTCGCTCCAACCGCACCCAAGCCCCTATGCAGCAATTCGCCAGCGTACAAAATCAACAGGCTGAATCTGTCTATCAACCATTGCAAGGGTTTACAGCAGTAGATCTGGGTTATCAGCAAGGCGATGCCGTTTCCAACTTTGTGAATAAAATGGATGATCCATCCATGACGGGGCGATACATCACCCTGTTTGATCAAATTTGGAATGATACTGACAAGCTGGATGACGTAACCGACAGGCTGCGTGACCACATCGCCTCGGTCTACCGTGAAAACTCGCCTGAACGCATCTACTTCCTGATGCTTTACAACCTGTTTAATGAGTTTCTGGAAGATATTTCAGAAGATGTATTACCCAATGAGCGCACCGGTTATCAAGACACACTTATCTGGAGCAAGCTTTTCAACTTCCAGCGCGATGCGGCCACCGGCATCATCAACAAGCTGGAAACATACAGCGGTTGCATATTGGCAGATAGTGTTGGTTTAGGGAAAACTTTTTCAGCACTGGCGGTGGTTAAATACTACGAGCTGCGCAACAAGTCTGTGCTGGTGCTATGCCCTAAAAAATTGGCCGACAACTGGCTTAACTACAATAGCAATCTCACCACCAATATCTTTGCTAAAGATCGTTTTAATTACGATGTGCTTTGCCATACCGATCTACAACGCACCTCGGGTGACTCCTTTGGAATGCCGCTTAATCGTATCAACTGGGGCAACTATGATCTGGTGGTGATCGATGAGTCGCATAACTTTCGTAACAACGATGTCTATAAAGATCGTGAGACCCGTTATCAGCGGTTGATGAATGCCGTCATCAAGGCGGGGGTAAAAACCAAGGTTTTGATGCTCTCGGCCACGCCGGTTAATAATCGTTTTACGGATTTAAAAAACCAACTCGCGTTAGCCTATGAAGGCGATTCTGAAAATCTCACCAAAAAACTACGTACCGAAAAGGGTATCGATGAAGTTTTTCGCAAGGCACAAGCCGCTTTTAACCATTGGACGACATTGCCAGCGGAAGATCGCAGCGCCGGGGCGATATTGAATGCCCTGGATTTTGATTTCTTCGAGCTGCTAGATAGCGTCACCATTGCCCGTTCGCGTAAACATATTGAAACTTTTTACGATACGGCTGAGATTGGGAAATTCCCTGAGCGCCTCAAGCCAATATCAGTTCATAGCCCACTGACACAACGTGAAGATGTTATTGGCTTCAATGAAATTTTTGCCCAACTTTCATCGTTGAATCTGTCGGTGTATGCGCCGGTTAGCTATATCCTGCCGAGTCGCTTAGCCAAATATGAAGCGCTTTACGACACCGAGGTAGAGGGTGGCAGAGGTAAACTGCGCCAAGTAGACAGAGAAAGAAGTCTGCAAGCACTCATGACCACCAATCTTCTCAAACGTTTGGAAAGTTCGGTTCACGCCTTCCGCATGACTTTGCAACATCTACAACGTCGCCACCTAAACACACTAGAAAAAATAGACGAATTCAACAAAACAGGTAGTGACACCGATTTTGACGATATCGCCACCGCGTTTGAAAATGCTGAATTTGACGACGATGACCTGCCGAATTTGGACGATGCCAGCCTTGATGATACGACCATTGGTAAAAAGATCAAAATCAGCCTGCATGATATGGACTTGCCCGCCTGGCAGCACGACCTCAGCGCTGATTTAGTGGTTATTGAGGCCCTGCTGGATGAAATGCACAAAGTGACACCACAGGATGATGCCAAACTTCAACACCTCAAAACACAGATCGAAAGCAAGCTGGCCTCGCCGATTAACCCCGGTAATAAAAAGATCATCATCTTCACCGCCTTTGCAGACACGGCAAACTATCTTTACGACAACATTGCAGCACACACGCTCAAAACACGTGGCCTGCACACGGCTAAAGTCACTGGCAGCGATAGCCCTAAATCGACGCTTAAAAAAGGCTACGACTTTCAATCACTGTTAACCCTGTTCTCACCCATCTCCAAAGAAAAAGCCGCCGTGTTACCTAACGAACCTGATGAGATAGATATTCTCATTGGTACCGACTGCATCTCCGAAGGCCAAAATCTGCAAGATGGTGATTACCTGATTAACTACGATATTCACTGGAACCCGGTGCGTATCATTCAGCGCTTTGGGCGCATCGACCGTATCGGTTCCAAAAACAAGTGCATCCAGCTAGTGAACTACTGGCCAGACATCACGCTTGATGAATACATCAATCTCAAAGAGCGGGTTGAAAATCGCATGGTCATCACCGACCTCACGGCCACAGCAGATGATAATGTGCTCAATACCCAATCCAATGATGTCTCCTACCGCAAGGAGCAGCTACGTCGTTTACAGGATGAGGTGATCGAGATGGAAGACCTCAAAACCGGTGTCTCCATTACTGACCTCGGTTTGAATGACTTCCGCATGGATCTGCTTAACTACATCAAGCAAAATGGCGATCTGGCCAATATGCCCAGCGGTATGCACGCGGTGCTACCCGCCGATCCTGAACGGGGGTTACTGCCGGGGGTGATTTTTGTGCTGCGTAATCGCAATCACGGCATCAACATCAATCAGCAAAATCGCCTACACCCATATTATCTGGTCTATATGGGGCAAGACGGCGAGGTACTGATCAACCACACCGAAGTCAAACCGTTGTTAGATAAAGTGCGTGCTGCCAGCAAAGGTCGAAATCAACCACTGCAAGCGGCCTGTTCCATCTTTAATCAGGCCACCCAGGATGGGCGCGACATGGCGGTCTATTCCGAGTTGCTCGATCAAGCTATCGGTTCCATCATTGAGCTAAAAGAAGAGAAAGACATCGACAGCCTTTTTTCGGGGAGTAGTGCTAGCACTGCGCTACGCAATACCATCAGTGGTTTGAATGATTTTGAGTTGATCTGCTTTATGGTGGTACAGGCCACGCCATGACGATGAATATGCCAATCCAAATGACAGCACCGCTCTATCAATTCCCCGCCAAAGCGGCCTATAACAAAGTGATCCCCAAGGCTAAAATTTACCAGCAAGCCAAGGTCGGGCAGAAGTTAAAAGAAAAATTTGTCCGTCAGTTGGATAAAATCATTTGGCGCTATGTGTTGGCACCTGAAACCATCAATCTGCCCGCTAAGCAGGGCATTGCTGAAATTGCCGTGATCGAATTACGGCTCAAAACGCCAGAGCTGGATGACGCGGTGTTATATGCGATTGATAAACGCGTGCGTATTCCTATCATCTATCAACTGCTTTATAACCAGCAGATTAAAACGGTTGTTGGCTATAAACGCCCCAGCGATGCCGATGCCAAGCTCTGGGTGGTCGAGGCCTATTTTGCCAGCGAGTGGCAGCCAGAAAACAGCCCAAGATTTGAACTGCCGGTGGCGCTGAATTTAGCCGCGCTGTATGAGCAGCTTCTGCAAGCGGTTATACCGTATCCACCGCGCCAAGGTGAAAACCTCAAAGAACAGGTGGCGCGGATACAATCGCTGTGCGCTCAGCAGCAAGCCTGTAAAAAACTGGAAACACGAATGAACAGAGAGAAGCAGTTTAATCGAAAGGTCGAGCTGAATACCGAACTACGAGAGCTAAAGCAAGCAATTGAAAGATTAAAAGCATGAACCACGAAATACACGAAGAACACGAAAGGTAAAGCAAAGAATATTATGTTTTGTTTTCGTGTATTTAGTGTATTTCGTGGTCAAGAGAGATTTTAGTGGATAAAAAATTATTATTTAAGGACGAGGCTTATGCTATTCAGGGCGCGATTTTTGAGGTGTATCGTGAAATGGGTTGTGGTTTTTTAGAGGCCGTTTATCAGGAGTGTTTGCAGCGTGAGTTAAGTGACAGAAATATCCCTTTTGTTACCCAGCCCATTTTGTCGCTTAGCTATAAAGGGAATAATCTTGAACAGCGTTATCAGCCAGACGTTATCTGTTATGACAAAATCATTCTTGAACTGAAAGCGGTTCAAGAGATTGCGCCAGCGCATGAGGCGCAGTTGCATAATTACTTGAAGGCCTCAGGGTTAAGGCTGGGGCTGTTGGTGAACTTTGGGCATTATCCTAAGGTGCAGATTAAACGAATTATTTTATAAAATAATTGACCACGAAATACACGAAGAACACGAAAGGTAAAAGCAAAAATAATGATGTTTTATTTTCGTGTATTTAGTGTGTTTCGTGGTTAAAAAGAGGTTTGAATGGAAAAGCTAAAACTACACAGCCCGGATTTTACCGAAGAGAATATTGCCAAGCTGGCTGAACTGTTTCCCGGCTGTGTCACCGAAGCAGAGGACGAAAAAGGGCAACCAAAAAAGGCCATCGACTTTGATCTGTTGCGTCAGGAGTTATCCAGCAACATCGTTGAAGGCCCGCAAGAGCGTTATCACCTCAACTGGCCTGGTAAGCGTGAAGCCTTGCTTACCGCCAATGCACCTATCGCTAAAACCCTGCGTCCTTGTCGTGAAGAGAGTGTAGATTGTAAGCGCATAAACAACAGCACACTTGCGCCAGTACAGCGGGTAAGGTTGGCGAATTTAGTTTCTTTGATGAGAGCGGGAATTCAAATGCTGGTTGCGAGCGGTATCTATTGTGCTAGATTGACCAATGACAGGGGTGCAGTGGTGTGGAGACAGGGAGTTTCTTAAGTCGGTATCGTCGGCAAGTATCCTCA
>JAKIVC010000013.1 GCA_021647245.1 Gammaproteobacteria bacterium | reverse complement strand
TCGGTTGTCGGCAATCAGCTGACCAAAGTTGGGCACCGCCACCGCAATCAGAATCGCCGCCACGGCAAGCGTGACCATCAATTCGATGAGTGTGAAGCCCTTTGTACTTTTCATTGTCAGCACCTAAATAACAGTTTGGCTTAAACAGCTTGCCATAAAAGCCCATCAAATATGTTTTTAATTGAAGCGGCTTGTCAAAGTGTAGCGCTTCTTACGATAAAAAATGTGACCCTGGTCACAGCAACTAAAACACCCCTGTATAATTGTGGTTTTGTGTTGTTATTTTCATGAGGGCGCATAAAAATATCTCATTTTATCGATATATCTCGCCTTAAAAACCACACTTAAAAAGAAAGAGCGGTGGCTGCACAAATCTATGAGGTTGTTTGGGTTAAATAACCCGTTGTCGCTTCATGAATTCAGGTAGTGCTAATGCGGCGTGGTGGATCTCCTGATTGTAATATTCACACTTAAAGGGTTGGTTGGCAATATCATCTGTTCGGATGGGCAGCTGATGACTACCCTTAAAAGCCATGGTAGCCGCCCACCAACCACTTGGATAGATGGGTTGTGGAAAGGTATGGGTTTGTATGCGCTTAAATCCGCTATTGCGCATCGCGCCGTGCACCTCATTGAGCAGCTTCATGTGGTAGAGTGGTGTCTCAGTTTGCTGGCCTAAAATGCCCTCATCGCTCAAGGCGCGTAGACAGCTCTTGTAAAAGACTTCGTTAAATAACCCTTCACCTGGGCCAACAGGGTCGGTGCCATCTACAATAATAACATCATAACTACCCGCTTCGGCTTTGGCGAGCCACTTGATGCCATTATCAAACAATAACTCTGCGCGGGGGTCACTGTTCGACTCGCACAGCTCCGGAAAGTATTTCAACGCGGCTTTGGTTACCTCCTCGTCGATATCGACTTGCTGTACTGTTTCCACTTCAGGGTGGCGCAGCACTTCCCGCAGAGTGCCACAGTCGCCGCCACCAATAATCAACACTCGCTTGGGGGCGGGGTGGGTGTAGAGTATGGGGTGTGACATCATCTCATGATAGAAGAAGTTTTCGCGTGTTGAGACCATGGTGGCACCATCGATGACCATCAGATTGCCAAAGGTTTCCGTCTTATAGACCTCTATTTTCTGAAAAGGGCTTTGCACTTCGTACAGTTTTTTTACTATTTTCAGTGAAAAAGCGCTGCCACCTGGTGCGTAGCACTCACTAAACCATTGATTATCCAGCGACATTCAGCCTCTCTCCAAGTTGTAAGGTATAGGTGTTTTCACTCGACCCTATTGTGGCCTAGTGAGGGTGGCCCGGCAACGGTTCTTTATAGCCCAAAATAATTCATAAATCATGCTTAACCTCACTTGTCTGTTGATTCTACAGAAAATATGTCCCCTATTATTCGTGATCAAATATAGGGTGTTTTTTCAGTAACTTCTCGGTGAAATTAAACGGCTGCACGCTATTTTCACACATTAATGAAGTGCTCAGGTTGATTTTCGAATTTCTATCTGAGGGATTGAGGTGAGACCAATATCTCGCCTAAAGCCCTTACTGTTGATACACTTTGGCTACGGGGTTCTATCTATGTAGAAGCCCCTTAAAGTGTCATCTACTGGTGAGAACCTATTGAATACCGCAACTGCTTACAGATTCTGCCTGTTGGTGCTGATAGCCTCTCTATTGTGGAGCCTGTCAGGATGTGAAAAAAATGACGCGGTAAGTGTTAGTGATTTTTTACAGCAGGAGCAGTTGCTGCGGGACCGCTATCAGAACAATACTGTGGATATCCATGGCGAGGTGGTGGATGAGTCAGGCAACCCTGTTGAGGGTGCCTTGGTGGCCGCTCTCGGGGTGCAAGGCTACACGGATCAACAGGGTCGCTTTAGCTTGCAAAATCTGGCAAGAAAAAATGTGCTTTTGAGCGTGGATGCTACACGGTTTCGTTTATTTCAACATCCACTGAAAATGCAGATACCGGTCACTCAACAGTTGCTGCAACTGGCCCCCTTCATTCTGACGGCAAAAAATAGCAATGAGGCGCGTTTGCTGTTTGGTGGTGATCTCTCTTTTGCGCGTCGTTTTCTCGACCCTCTGGAGCTAGCCTCTAGAGATGAAATTCCTGCTGACTACCCAGGGGCGCTGATTCGCAGTAGTGACCCCCTGCCAGGGAGCCGTCAAGCGCTCGACTATATTCGTTCAACCTTGATGCAGGCTGACTTTCCGGTGATTAATTTTGAGAGTCCGGTAACGCTTAACCCACAGACACCCCACCCCACTAAGGATTTTGTCTACTTTTCTCTGCCCGAATCACTACCCGCCTTAAGTGAGGCGGGTATTAGCTATGTCAGCCTGGGGAATAATCACGTCTATGACTATTTAGGTGCCGGTTTGCAAGATACCCTGGCTTACCTAACAGAATATGGATTCCAGTATTCAGGTGCCGGGGCAACACCGGAAGAGGCTTTTGCTCCCTATGAAATAGAAATTAACGGCATGCCCATCTCGCTGGTTTCAGCTAACTCAGTATCGGGTTCTCGTTATGCTGATCTTTATGTGGCAACCGACTGTAATGGTGTTAACTACGACCCTTGTACCCCTCAGGGCGGGGCGGCGGATCTGAATGATGGTGTGCGGGTGACAACCACTATTAATACCGCGCAGGCGAAAGGTCATTTTGTGATTACGCAGTTGCACGGCGGTGCTGAATACAGATGGACTCCAAGTGATTATATCTATGGTCGTATGACCCTGGCGGTGGAGTCGGGTGCAGACCTGGTGATATCACACCACCCTCATGTTGCGCAGGGTTTTGGTTATCATAACGGTGTGTTGATATTTGAAGGGCTGGGTAACTTTCTGTTTGATCAAGATCGCCACGACACCATGTTGGGGCTGATGGCGCAGGTGGATGTTCGAGACCAACAGATTGTTCGGGCACAGGGAATTCCGATCTATCTTGAAGATTATCGCCCTCGTCGAATCAGCGGCGATCTTGCCAACCGCTTTATTCGACATTTGTCAGAGTTTTCCCGTGGCAATGCCCTCTCTTTCCCTTATCAATACAGCGCGTGGATTTTGAACCAAGGTGAACTTCATACCAAGCAGACGGAGCAGATAAACCACACCATTACCATTGGCGAGAGTCGCGTGGGGGTTGTCGACCTGCGTCATCTAATCCCCTCTGAAGCCTCTTTGGCGCGAGTCTCTTCAGTGAGTTCAGGGCTCGATATTGCCGTTGGGCGGGATATATTGCTTTATGGTGATTTTGAAGATTACGACATTGATAATCAATTGTTTGAGGCCGCTCGCTGGGATCTATCGGGGAGCAGTCGCTTTGCCTGTATGAGTGGCGCTTATCAAGGGGTGCAAGGGCTTTGCTTGGTGCGCGATGCTCAAAGTAGCGGTGATACGGTGAGTGCATTTCGCAACCGTATTCGCGTTATGGGTGATGCTGAAAACAGACCCAATAAAAATTTAAGCTTGTTTGGTTATCTTCGTGGAGAAAATAGCGGCGAGGTGCGCATCACTGTTCGTTATTATGCCAGTTTTGGTGAAGAGGTGTTTGGCGAAGAGCAGGCCTATTACCACGCCGGTGGCGACTTTCCCTGGCAGCCACTGTTGAGTGATCTGACAATGCCGGAGGATCTAAATTTACCGCAATACCAGGATCAACCATCCTTGAATCCTCGAGCTTTGAGGCTCTTTTTGCGGAAATCGCCGACTGAGTATGGTGGGGGGATGGTTGCCTTTGATGAGTTGGCTGTTATCAACTGGGGTGAGCTACGGCCACTCAATGGAGCGTTTATCCTGCAAACACCGCATGCGCAGGACTTCCTCCGTATTGAAGCGGCACCAGGTCACTACACACTCCAGTTGACCTATGAAACCTATCGACCAGAATAAGTCAGGTTTTTCGCCATGCTGGGCACTCAATTAGAGTGCTTTTACAGGCTGCTAGTGAATTAGAGGGCTGGATTTGGTTTGTTTATTGTGGGAATCGTGCTACGCTAGGCACAGCCTGTCTACATAGCTATTTATGCAACAGATTGATATTGAACACTTCGTTAGACCGCTACATATGTAACGCCGTTGTCCTGAAGGTTTTCACTCTCTTTGTCACCATAAGTAATATAACCGGCTAAGAGGCGCTATGGCGTACTTTTAATTATTAAAATATCTATTTTCAGGAGACTTTATATGTCTAAAACAACTGGTACAGTTAAGTGGTTCAACGAAGAGAAAGGTTTTGGTTTCATCACTCAGGATAATGGTGGTGCCGATGTGTTTGTTCACTTCCGTGCGATCGCTAGTGATGGTTTTAAAACTTTGAGCGAAGGCCAAAAGGTTGAGTTCGATACAGAGCAAGGTCAAAAAGGCCTGCAAGCTGCCAATGTAACGCCTCTATAGGGCTTTGCTAACTGCAAATCTGTAGATAGAAAAGGGACGCTTTTGCGTCCCTTTTTTTATGTCTTGCTGTGATGATTAGTAAAACTAAAAAGAGTAAACAATCGTGGCAACCCGTTCGCTATCCAGCTTCTCTAGCCCGGCAGGTACTTCTGATGTGTGTTTAACGGTGTAGGTTAGTTTCATTGCGAGGCTGCTGTTAATATTAACTTTTAGAGCGCTGATTGATTTGCTGATAGTGCTCTCATCACCCACTTCGATGGCTATATCTTGGCTGAAGAGCGTGGTTTCGCTCACCGTCCATTCCAGGTTACCTTGCAACTTGACGACTGTTTCACTCTCGCTGTCATCACCATTTACCGCAGTGGTTAGTGTGCTTTGGCGCGCACCTACCGATAATTCAGCGCGGCTTTTGATTGTTTCGTTGTCGTGGAATTGATGGCCGTAACCGACCAGTTCACTGGTGCGGCGATCGTAACCACTAAAGCGGTCATTTTCGTAGTTGAGGCTCAAAAATGCATAGCCTTTATCGGTGAGGGTGTAGTCAGCTTTGTAAGCCAGCAGATAGCGCTTGGCGGTATCCCTCTTTACACCTGCAGTTGTATTAGAGCTTCTAAGTACTTCACCTGCTATATGATGCTTCACTTTGCCATAGGCCTTTTCACCTTTGGCTTTAATGGTCAGGCTGTCGGTTTCAGTGTTGCCACTGGTGCTGATCCAGCCCAGCTCGGCCTCTCCAGAAAAAGGCGTTGCCTGAGCGCTGGCGCTTAACAGCAGTGCGGCTATGCTGCTTGATATAATTGACGGTTTCATTTCTACTCCATAATGTTTTTTGATCTGTTGCTTTTGTCGTGGTGTGTTTCCCTTGTCCGTGCATTCTACAATATTAGTTAACGTTTTCGCAATTGGTCGAGGGGGAAGCGAAATACGCCATCAGCCCCATTTTGTGCTTCTTGTTTATTTGTGGGTGCCCAAGCGTGGCCGTAGACCACTTCATAGGTGGCGGGAAGAACCCCTTCGGTGCGATAGCGCTCATATGCATCGCACATGGCGACCATTTTTGTTTTGCTGGTCAGGTTGCGGGGGCGGCCATGGGTCATGTTGTGGGCGCCGAGTATTTTAAGGTCGCGCATCAGTGTCATAACTTGGTTGTAGGTCATGGTGATATTTTCAACATCCATTACCGGGTCAGATAATCGGCTGCGAATCATCGCATCGCCGATGTCGTGCATGTCAATAAAGGCGTTGACATGGTTGTTGCTATCAACTTTTTGCCAGCTACTGCGCAGCTCATGGAGTGTGTCGGGTCCCAGGGTGGAAAACATCAACAGCCCGCCGGGCCTGAGTATTCGAAAGCACTCTTTGAAAACACTATCGAGGTCATGGCACCATTGAATGGTCAGGCTGGAGAAGATGAGGTCTACACTGTTATCCATAAGGGGGAGTGCCTCCGCATCACCACAAATGAAGCACTGTTTGTTGAACCAGGACTTATGTTTGCGTGCCTGTTTGATCATGTTTGGCGCAAGATCAAGCGAGATAACTTGGGCGCGTTTGTAGCGCTTGTCTAAGTGTTGGCTATTGTGTCCTGTGCCGCAACCCAGATCAAGGATCTGTTGTGGTGCGAGTTTGATAAGATCTAGGCGCTCCAGCAGGCGACTAGCCACTTCACGTTGCAGTATCGCCACTTCGTCATAGCGGGGGGCCGCTTTATCAAAGGAGTGGCGAATTTGTGATTTAATGATGCGGTAGCGATCGTCAAACATGATGATTAATAAACTCTTTTAATACGACTAGAAACTCACCAGGGTGAGAGATAAAGGGTGCGTGGGCGGCCCCTTGGATAATCGAACTCTCCAGATGCGGGTGTTGCTGGCTTAACAGGCCGGCGATACGGGCGGGTGCGAGCGTGTCTCGGCTACCTAATATGAGCTTTATCGGGCAGTGCAGTTCGGCAAGTGACTGACGCAAGTCGCTCTGCTGCAACAGGCGCAGCCCACCTTGCAGTGCTTTGTGGTGTGGGTTTCCATGGCGTAGTATTCGTTCGCGAAGTGTGCAGATTTCGGATTTTGCATGAGCACTCCCCATCGCTTGAATGGCGATGAAGCGCTTGAGCGTGGCCTGATAATCATCTTTCAGGTCACGGGCAAATTTATCAAAGATCGCGGCGTCTACCCCGTAGGGCCAGTTACTGGCTTGCACAAACCGAGGTGAGCTGGCAACCATTACCACGGCCTGAATTTGCTCTGGATATTGATGTGCTATCTGTAATGCAATTAAGCCCCCGAGTGACCAGCCAACCAGAATAGCGGCTTGGGGTATTACCTCGATTAACTCTTCTGCCAGCTGCTCAAGTTGATAGCTGTGCTGGGTGAGTGTGCTGCGACCATGCCCTGGCAGGTCGATCAGGGTAACCGCATAGTGCTGGCTCAGTTGGGGTGAAATATCTTCCCAGACATCGCTGTTCATGCCCCAGCCATGCAAAAATACTAATGGTGGTCCCAGGCCTTCGCTCTGAATATGCAGGTTCATAAGAGTCTTTCCAGTGCTGTCAGGAGTTGCGCTACCTGCTGCTCTGTGTGATTAGCCGAGAGGGTGATGCGTAGTCGAGCGCTGTTTGCGGGCACTGTGGGCGGGCGAATGGCGGTGACTAAAATACCACTAGCCAACAACTGCTGGCTCACAGCGGTTGCTTGGGCGCTATCACCTATCAGCAGGGGTTGAATCGGGGTATCAGAGGGCATCAGGGGTAAGCCCAGTTGGGCCGCACCGGTTTTAAAGTTGCTGATGAGCTGCTGTAGCTTCTCCCGTCGCCATGACTCTGTTTGTAGAAGGGTTAAGCTGGTGCGGGTCGCCTCTGCAATAGCGGCCGGCATGGCGGTGGTGTAAATGTAGCTGCGTGCTTGTTGGATTAACGCCTCAATCAGCAGTTCGTCACCCGCCACAAAGGCACCAAAGGTGCCCAGTCCTTTGCCTAACGTTCCCATTAAAATGGGAGCTTGTTTGGCATCCAATCCAAAATGAGACAGAGTGCCCGCGCCGTTGTGGCCCAAAACCCCGAGCCCATGTGCATCATCAACCATTAACCAGGCATCGTGTTGCTGGGCAATCTGGGCGAGCTGTGGCAGCTCGGCAAGGTCACCATCCATACTGAAAACCGCATCGGTTGCGATCATTTTAGGCGTGTTTGCAGTGCACTTTGCGAGCAGGTTCTTACTGTCGAGGTGGCTGTAGCGCTGTTGCCGTGCCCCTGACAGCTTGCCGGCATCCAGTAGTGAAGCGTGATTGAGCCGATCTTGATAGAGGTGATCACCGGTACCACAGAGTGTGTTGATGACGCCCAGATTAGCCATGTAGCCGGTAGAGAAGAGCAGGGCGCGTTGTCGCCCTGTAAAATCAGCCAGCTCCTCTTCCAGTGCGTGGTGTGCGTGAGCGTGCCCGTTGATGAGGTGTGCCGCCCCGGAGCCGACACCATAGTGGTCACTGGCTTTTTTAAAGGCCTTGATCACTGCGGGGTGGTTGGCCAGACCAAGGTAGTCGTTGCTGCAAAAACAGAGGCAAGGCTTACCCGAGATCATCATCTTGGGTGAGCTGGGTGAGTCACTGATTTTACGCTGTCGATAGAGCGCTTGACGGCGGCGATCATCCAGTGCCGCCGCAAGTGGTTGCCATTTATCCATGGTTTCGTGCGGACTAGGCGGCGTTAATCGGGATGATTTTGCGTGATTTCTGGGTATCACCACGGATATTTAATTTCAGGTCATTCAGCATCTTTAAATCATCATCAACGCTGCGCCCTGATGTGGTCAGGTAGTCACCGACCATAATACCGGAAGCACCGGCAAAGAAGATCATCGACTGCATATCGCGCAGGTGTTGGCGGCCCCCGGCAATACGAATTTCAGCTTTTGGCAGCAGGTAACGATAAGTGGCGATACTCAGCAGGATCTCATGGGGCCGCATGGCTGGAATATCTTGCATCGGTGTTCCCTCCGCTGGGCTGAGGAAGTTCATCGGTACAGATTCTACGCCAATTTTACGCAGCGTGTCCGCCAGCTCAATGCGTTGATCAAGGCTCTCACCCATGCCCAGAATACCACCAGCACAAACGCGCAGCCCGGCATCGGCGGCATGTTTGATGGTATCGATATTTTCTTGATAGGTGTGTGTGCTACAGACGTTATCGAAGAAGCTCTCTGCCGCTTCCAGGTTGTGATGATAGTTCTCAAGGCCTGCCTTTTTTAGCTTGAGGGCGCTCTCTCGGGTCAAGACGCCGAGACTTGCACAGCGGCCAATATCGCTCTCTTCTGAGAGTGTTTCGAAATATTTAGCCAGCTGTTGCTGCTCTTTGTCGTTACGCACTCCCCAGCCCTTGGAGACAATGCCGAAATCACTCACGCCCCACTCACGGGCGCGCAGCGCTTGAGCCTTGAGTTCATCACTTGAAATATAGTCATAAACCGGAGCTTCTGTTTTATGGTGGGCGCTTTGTGAGCAGAAGCTGCAATCCTCAGAGCAGTTACCTGAACGAACATTTGAGATGGCACAGGACTCGATTTCATCGCCACGAAAAGTCCGACGCAGGCGATCAGCACCCGCCATTACCCAAGGTAGATAGCGATGGTCGAGGGCGATCATCCAGCGGCCTTCATCCGCACTCATCTCTCCGCCATTAAGCACCCGCTGGGTAATTTCATCAATGCGGTCATAGGTTTCGTTCTGTACCATGGGTAATCCTCTTGCAGATTGACATCTGTCGACATTTCGATGCACTGTAGTTCGCTATTATAAAGGATTTCTGTCAACCGAAAAGGATTGTTATGGTTAACGGCTGGTTAAATTATCTGCATCGCGCCTCTCTTTCGTCACGTTGCGTGCTCTGCGGTGGTGCAGGTGAGCCAGCACTTGACCTCTGTATTGGCTGTCAGGGTGACCTTGTTCGCATTAACAATCCATGTCGTCAGTGTGGCTTACCGTTGACAGGTGATTTGCGGATGCAGTGCGGGAGGTGTTTGAAGCAACCGCCTGCCTTCGACCGGGTGATTTCAGCTTATCTTTACCAAAAACCGTTCTCGACGCTGGTGCAAGCACTTAAATTTAATGCCCGCCTGCACTACTCTCGGGTAATATCACACCTTATGCTTGAGCAGATTGGCCACCCATTAGCATCATTGCCTGAACTGCTTATTCCGGTGCCCCTGCATGTGACACGCACGCGGGAACGAGGCTTTAATCAGGCGCTGGAGCTGGCTCGGGATATTTCCCGACAACTTAAAATCGAGCTGGACTTTAAATCCTGTCAGCGGTTGCAGCGTACCCAGGCACAAAGTGATTTGGATGCCGTAGAGCGCCTGGCCAATATGAAAAATGCTTTTAGCCAGAAAAATTCACTTACCGCACGTCATGTTGCTATTATTGATGATGTTATGACCACCGGCAGCACAGTGAATGCCCTTGCCATCCTTCTGAAAAATTCAGGTGTTGAATATGTGGAGGTATGGGTAGCGGCACGAACCGTGTGATTAGGGTATTATTGGGTTTGATCATATATTTGACGGGGATGTTATGGAACGGGGTATTCACAATGCAGGGGTGATTGATGAAGTCGCCTTTGATCATGATAGCGATGAACTTGCGCTGATAATGTATGCCACAAAAGAGTGGGGTGATATTGATACTCGAATTGCCGAGCTGCAAGATAAAATGAGTAAGTATGTCGAGTTTGCCGCCGGAGGCCAGTTGGCCGAAGAGTTTCCTGATCGTGCTGATAGTAAGGTGCGCTTTCAGTTGAATTGTGACTACCTGCCTAATGAGAAGATGATGCTGTTTCTGGAGCGTATCAATACGGTTCTCATGAAGGGTGGTATGCGGTTAGTGGTGAACTGTACTGAAGCGAAAGATGTGAGCCCCGAAAAAGATAAATAAGCGGTGTTTCTTCAAGCGCTTATGGCCTGAAATCCGTGCTTAATAAAAAAGGCGAGCTTCAACTGAAGCTCGCCTTCTCTATTTTTGCATGCCACTTTAGATCAGGATGGGTAGAAGTCGATGGGTACGGTGACAATCATGACTTCAGCATCTTTTTTGGCTCCGAACTTAAACATCTTGATTCGGGTTGAGAGTTTTTTCTCCAAGCCTTCATTTTTGAGGTCACTTGAGAGCACGGTGACGATACGTACTTTTCCGGTCGGCTCAATGGTGATTTCGAAAACAACTTGACCACGCAGTGTAGGATCCTCACGCAGTGCCCGTTGGTAGATGGCCAGCAGACGACTCTTATAGCGGTCGATAACCAGCGCAATCTCCTCATGGCTGCGTATTGACTTCCTATTGTCATCTTCAGCTATGACAGCTTCCACGGGCGCTTCAACCTTGGTAACACTGCGTTCGGCCAGTTGCGTGGCTCCCCCAGTGCTCCGACTAAGGCTGGCGGTGTTGATGCCACCACTGCCTCGCATGGCATTTGAGGTGATCAGTGAGCGCTCTTTCGACATTGCACTCTCTACTGGAGTGTTGAGCAGGGTGTTGTCGGTATCCAGCCCCTCGAACAGTGAATCATCACGCAGGTCTGCAAGGTCATCCATCATGGCCAAAATGCCGGTACTTTGAACCTTTTTACGGATCTCTTCTTCAGTACGCTTTTTAGGCTCCTCTTTTTTCGGCTCAGGTTTTTTCTCCTCTTTCTTAGGCTCCTCTTTCGGCTTCTCCTCTTCCTTTGGTTTTTCCTCTTCCTTCTTCTCCTCTTTAGGAGGAGGTGGCGGCGGGGTGCGCTTCTCCAGCATCATTTTAGTGATGCGGGGAGGGAGCTCATTGGCTGCTTTACGATCAATTTCAGGGGTTGGCATAAGGTTAAAGCTGATGTTGGCTATCAGAAAAATGGCGATAATTATGGCCGCAATAACCTTAAGGCGCTGATCGCTGTAGTCATAAAAAAGTTTGGGGTTCAGGGGCTGTTTGTTCATCTCACGCTACCCCTCGCCTTCAGTTTTTTTCAACACGGCAAGTGAAATATTGCTGTAATTGCTTTTGGAGCTGGTGAACATGATTTTTTTCAACAATTGATAGGGGATCTCTTTGTGTCCCATGATAGTGATGGGACGCCCTATCTCACGCAGCTCACTTTCAGAGAGTTGCCTGCGGCTATTATCCGACTGGAATTGCAGCTCCTCTTTGAGTGCGGGAATAATGTTACCTTTCATCGCCATGATCTCATCGACAGTAGCCACTAGGCGGCCTTGCACTAACACCTGGTCACCGCTGACCATGATCACCAATGTTTCGTTGGGCAGCTGGTTTGCTTTGGATTCAGGTAGCTGAACCTTTTCACTTTGTGTGAGTTGTACATCGGATGAGTTAACCAGTAGGAAGAAGACCAAGATGGTAAATATATCCATCAATGAGACCATGTTTAGCGAAGCACCTTTGTTCCGCTTATGGCTCTTCTCCATACGTTTTGCTCGACGTGACATCTTCATTAAGTACGCCTTTACTTACCTTTGCCAAGTATGGGTGCGTCACCGATTGACATGTCGGGGAACAGTTCAGCCTGTATCAGGCCACCATCCTCTTTCATTTCAAACAGGCGCACAGTGTCCATCACTTGCACGAGGGTATCGTAGTTAATTTCGGGCTCTACCAGGATCATAGAGGTGGTCTCTTCTGCATAACGGGTTTTGAGCTTTTGCAGGTAGGTGGATATTTCTGCGTAGTCAAATTGCCCATCGCTCATCTTGTAGCGTTGTAGCAGTCCCGCTTTACCGCCATGTATTTCAATGGTTGAGGCACGAATAACAATCTCTAGATCAAGCTTCTCTTTTTTATCCTCATTATTCTGTTGAGGATCATCAGAGGGGGGCGGCATATTGAGTTCGATCACTGTTATCTGAGTGAAGACGGCGCTAACCAGTAGAAACGGAATCAATACCACCATCAGGTTGAGGAAGGCGGTGATATCGAGCTCCGGAACCTCTTGCTTATGACGGCGATTGCGAATGCTCATGGTTATGCATTTCCATTCTTGCTGTTTTCACCGCTAATTAAATTAACGATTTTGACAGAGGCCATCTCGAGGCTATCAACCACTTCGGTGGTTTTAGTTTGCAGCAGTGCAAACATTAGCAGTAATGGAATGGCAGCGATCAAGCCATAAGCGGTGGTGTTCATGGCGACCGAGATAGAAGCAGAGAGTAAATTGGCTTTTTCAGCTGGATCAGCATTGGCTACCGCAGTAAAGGCCTGAATCAGGCCGATGATGGTGCCCAGTAGGCCCATTAAGGTGGCGATGTTGGCATAGGTTGCGACGTAGTGAGTGCGCTTTTCGAGTTTGGGTAGTACCTCCATTAGCCCCTCTTCCATCGCAGTTTCAATATCTTCGCGGTGTTTTGAGGTTTTGCGCTGGTTGAGGCCATAAGCAACCACATGTCCAATGTGGGATTTGGTCTTTTCAACCACTTTAGTTGCTGCCGCAATGTCGCCTTGATTAATCAGCGGAATAAGTTGATTCCAAGTCTTATTGTTTTTCGATTTTGCACTACTCAGGAAGAGGTAGCGCTCCAGAGCGATCGCCATGCCCAGTGCCAAGATAAGGGTGATTGGGTACATGAAAACCCCCCCCTCCTGGAAAAAACGAATAATAGTGTCCATAGTATGCTCCTCACTCAAATAGCATTAATTTCTAAATTTTTTAAAACGGGAATTATTGTTTATTATTTTCAGCGCCAAACAGTAGCTCGTAATAGCTGATTTGGCGCTGAAACACATCACGATCTAGCGGGATCATCCGATTATCATGGTTGCTCTCAAGCGACTGCTCGAGAATATCGCCTTCAGGGGCATCACGCCAAGCGATCAAATAGACAATCCGCGGTAATTCGCGGTTGCCAATGATTGACGTGGCATCAAGGTCTAGTCGCACTTCGGCGTGGCCAATGCTGGCGACCAATACGAGACTAAACATTAATAGTGAGATGCTCTTTTTCAACATGGGACTATCTTACTGGATTTGTTCGGTTTGTTAAATCGATGATCCACTTATGTATGGGGTCTTTTTCGGCTGGGGCTGCCAGTTCTTTATATTTTATGTAGTGGGTTAGCGCATTTGTGAGGTCCATCAAATAAAGGTCGTAAAGAATGCCAAGGTTACGGTGTGCATCGGCGTAGTTAGGGTCGAGTTCAATGGCTTTTTTGTAGGCGGTTTCTGCTTCTTTAAAGCGGCCATGCTCGCGGTGCAGCAGGCCCAGCTGATTGTAGACTTGAGGGAAGTTCTCTTTTCGCTCAAGTGCTGCTTTAAAAGACTTTTGTGCCTCTTCATCTTCGCCCAGATTCATCTGCGCGATGCCAAGGTTGGCATATATTCCTGCATATTCAGGATATTGGCGCGCAAGACTAGTCAGAATATTGCGTGCTTTTTGATACTCTTTTTCGTTGAGCTCTTTCAGTGCCTGGGAAAATGCTTTACCCGCGGTATCAAGCCGCAGTTGCTCCTCTTTGTTGGCATCATCTGAGAGTGTAATAACCGCTTTTGGGGTCGGTTTTCCGGCGCAACCGGATAGCAGTACCAAGATGAATACGATTGCCAAATAGTTGCTAGTTGAATATTTCAATGTAGCCTACCTCTTTTTCTGACTTATCATAGCGCCCTGGAATGATCTCACTGAGTATGCCCAGGCTATTTTCAACCCATTGATCAAAGACACCCTCGTTAATGCGGTGGTAATTTTTCTCGTGCAGTTCGATCGCTTTCTCTTCGAACGGGAAGGCTTGCTCTTCAAGCATGATGTCATACATCTCCAGCTCATCATCATCCAGCCCTTTTGGCCGCTCTGATGTCATCAGGGCGTAGGAAAAATCACGATAGATCTCAGCAATTTTGAAGGTTGCATTGGTAATGAGCTCGGCGATAGCGTATTCAGAGACCTTGCCATAACCCTTGATAACGGACTGCATCTGATCTTTCTTGCGCTTCAGGTTTTTCTTGATCGGCTCAACCAGTTTGATGCTCTTATACTCCTCATAGGCGAGATCTGCCAGCGCCAGTGAAGAGATGCCTGCGAGATACTTGGTACGCGAGGTACGCTGATCCAGTGCTTTGGCATCGTGTTTAATAACATCCTTAAGGCGTGCGATATGAAGGCGCTCGTTGTTTTGTTGTTGATGGAGCTGTGCCAGCTTGTAGCGCGCTTCAATGTTGGCATCAACTGGGCTGGGGTAGCGCTTTACATAATCTTCAAATGCTTTAATCGTTGCTACGATATTGCCCTCTTTTTCATAAAGCTCGGCAGCACGCCAGACGGCCTCTCGTTGAACGTCATAACTGGGTGCGAGTAGCGCCAATGTTTCAAGCTCTGCGGCGGCATTTTGGTTTTGATCGGTTTCCAAATAGGCAACGGTTAGTTTTTGGGTGATGTCCATGGCGTGCTTTTTGCCGAATGCGCTATTTCTCATTTTTACCAAGATATCGATAGCACTCTGCCACTGTTTGAGCTGTAGGTGCGCGGTTGCCATGTCAAACTCAGTGGTTTCACGGATTTTGCTGCGTGGAGTGACGATGACCAGTCGCTGGTACTCACGTATGGCCGCTTGCAGGTTGCCATTTGTTTGCTGGTGCTCGGCTTGTTTGTAAATGGCCGCTGCAATTCGCTCATAGGTGCCGTCGTAATCCTTATCATTTTTCTCCATCAAACGTAGGGCAGCGTGATAGGCATTTTCAGAGCGCGGATAATCTCCCTTTTCAAAATAGGAGTGGCCAATAACAAGTTGAGCACTACGCTCTTTTTGCGGGGTAAGCCCCTTCAGGTTCAGGATGATGCTGGCGGCTTTGATTGCGGTGTCGTAGGCACCCACTTCAAACAGATCTTGAGCTGTTTTGGTGATGATGCTGGGGACTCGCTCATCATCACTGAATACCTTTGCAAAGTGCAACGCATTTTCAAGTGACTGTCTGCGCCATATGTTTAGTGCTTCTCCCTCTAGCCCAGCCCGCTGCTTGTCAAAAGCCAGAATGGCGGCATAACCCGCCTCGCGGGACTCGTCATGGTAACCGTAGTCATAAGCGGTTTTGTTGTACTCGGCTGCTGCTGCCTTATAGTCGCCCGTCTCATATAATAGCTCTGCCAGCAGGAAGTTTATGTGAGCGGCTTCACTATCCTTGGAGAAGGATTGAAGATAGGTGCGGTACCAATGTAGTGCCTGCTGCTTGTTTGTCGCGTCAGGTTTTTTCTGCAGCGCGGCATGGTATCGAAGGGCAAACATGGAGAGGTATTGACGAAGATAGGGTTCTAGTTGCTGCTTGAGCCGGGTGGTTTTGTCCGCTGTCCAGAAGCGGGTCTGATAGCCAAAGTTATTGGAGAAGTCGCGAATGCCTTCATCTTGAAGTGCGCTAAACCGCCCTTTTCGGTAGGTCTCAATGGCCATGATTTGGAAAAAAGGTGCTTGAGGATGTAAGTTAAATCGCTGGGCAAAGGCTGCGAATGTTTGTCCTGCATCCTGATAGAGCTCTTGGTAGTAATACATATCCCCCAGCGCCTGATATAACATGAACTCGTATGGGCGTGGTTCGCTTAGGGTTGTCAGGTAATTTTGCAGATAAGGCAGAGGCTCTTCTTGGTGGGTTATTGCGATACTCATTACCCGTAACGAGTCCTTGATCATCTCTCGTTCGCCAATGGTGTATTGGGGGAGTTCTGCCAGCATATCGTCGAGGCTAGCATCAAGCGTCATGTGGTCGAGCAGTTCGATAAACTGGTCAAGGGACTCTTTGTAGCTTTTGTTTTTGAACAGCGCCCAGCCCGATTTATACATTGCAACACGGTAGAACTGGTTTTCCACGCCCAGGCGAGTCAGCTCGCTGTAGTATTTTGTTGCCTGGGGGAATTTTTGTGTTAAAAAACTGAGCTCGGCAGCACGAAAGTGTGCTTCGTCGATGTAGTCAGAGTCACTATGGTTTTGAATCAGCTGCTGCAATGCCCAGATGGCTTGCTTAGGTTCGCCATTAGCCTCATAGGCGCGTGCCAACTGATAGTATATGTGCTCATTACCCGGGAAGTCAGGGTAATTGTTCACTGCTTCATTGTAGTGCTGAATCACTTTTTCGTAGCTGGCATCCTCGAATATAGTCTCTTCATCCGGCATTACCTCGCCCGAGACCATGCGATCTTCATCTTCTTCCAACTGCTGTTGCATCCGGTCAGCGACACGGCGCAAAGCTTCCCGGCGCATTGCACCACCGAGCGGCGAGTCAAGAAATTGCTGATAACCTTGAGTGGAGCGTTTGAGGGCTTGATCAGGGCGAGCATCTTTCTCCATCACATAGCTGCGCTCTCGTAGGTCTTTCAACGTCAATTCATTTGCCGGGGTTTTGGCAGCGAGAGGTGAGAGGGTTAGCAGCAGTAGCCCAGTGAGGATAATTCGCAATATCATCGGTTAGCGCTTCCCATCGTAAGAGACACCAACAGAGAATGATACCTGTGCAATAAAGGCTTCCAGCTGGGTTCGGCGCTCTTCCAGGGCGAAGACAGCAATATTGATCAAGTGTGCCTCGGTCTCTCCTATGGCGTCGGCTATTTTAGGCTGCAAGGTGTTTATTTTTCCGTTGACACGGCTTATTTTTCCATCAAATGTGCGGGCGTGAGTAACCGCATCCTGAGCCAGCGTTGTGAGTGCCTGGTGTCGTTGTGTCGCTTGTGTAATTGTATTGACAACCTCGTCAAGATCCAGCTTTGCCTTGCGCAGACGTGAGCTGAATTTGCTGTGAATGCCCCAGAGAATCTGCCGCTCCAGCAAGCTGAGTTGGCGGCGTTGTTGTTGGGCACTGGGGTTGCTGCGGGCACCCAGTTCCAGTGAGGCTTTTAGTTCAACTACCTTGGCCAGTTGTCGCTGCTCCTTGCTGCTGGCGAGCGCCATAGCATCCCGGTTGGCCTCAATTACGGCCAGTTGTGCCATGAACTGTGTACGGGTATCTTTGAGCTTCTGAGATGTTTTTGTAAACTGCTGCTGGCTAAACCCTTTGGCACGATTCAAGAGGTTATCTATCCAGTAGTGGTTTGTATCATCAAATGTCGCCAGATCGCGCCGCCATTCGGTAAGTTTGTTTTGCAGATAGCGGAGGTCACGGTAGTTTTTCAGCGCCTCTTGGTAATCGTGGCGTGCCAACATTTGGGTGAAGTAGTAACTTTCACTGCTTTTTGGCAGCGTGTAGACATCCCCGTTCCAGCCTTTTTCGCCCTCACTGATGTCGGTTAGAAGCTTGTCGAAAAAAGCACCTCTCTTGACAGATTTGATGGTGCTTTCAATGCTTTTAATCTCGCGGTTGAACGCCTGTAGGGCGAGATTGTAGAGATCAGCTGAGCGTGCGAAGCTTTCATTTTTTGCCAGCGTAAAAGGGACTGCAATCATCGCTTCTTGTACGTTTGGATCTGAGGTGTTGCGGGTGGTCAGCTCTGACCAGGCAACCAATGCAGGCTCATATTGATCGAGGGCATAGTGCGCCCAGCCCAGTCCAAGAAGCGCTTCATTGGACTCCACTCCAAAGAGGTGAACTTTCTCAAAATAGCTAATCGCCTTTTCAGGATCCTCCTCTTCGAGCAGCTGATAATAACCAAGATAGATATTCGCTCTGTCATGCAGATACTTCTCTTGCTCTGTACTGAACTCCATTTCGGAGACCTGTTGCAGTGCGGCCAGTGCCTCTTCCATCTCTTCATTTTGCACCAGGCTGACTGCACTATTGAAGCGCGCAAAAGGGACCGCGCCCGTATTGCCTTTTATCTGCCCAAGTACTTTGCTGGCGGGCGAAAACTCGCCCCTATCCATTAGCAATAGTGCCATGAATAGCTGTAAATCTTGCTCAAGCTCCCAAGGAAGAGCGCCACTAATTTGTGACAAGGCACTCTCAGCCATGGCGAAATAGCCACGCTGGTAGCGAATTTTTGCAATATAGAACCAGATGTGGTTGCTAATATCTTTGTTTACACCGCCTCGCTTCTGTAGCGTAACCATGTCGCTGGCTGCTTCACGGTGTAGCCCATATGAGAGGTTGAGCATGGTAAGTACCAGCTCGGCTTCTTTTTTTTGTAGTTTGACCCGACCCAGTTGCTGGTCGGCAGAGAGCTGGATAATGCCGCTGAAGTTTTGGTCCTGGTATAGGTGAAAGAGCGCATCTCCCAGAATAGGGTCTTCGACGTTTTTCCATTTCACCTCGGTACCAGCACTTAAAGTGCTGCAGTAACAGAGGCCAATGAAAGTCAGGCTGATAAATCGGTTAACAGTAGTCATAATAAAAACAGCCGACTAGCTCCACTGTTTCACGTTAATTGTCGGCTCTTTTGCTTGGCCAGATTTGCCGAGCTGTTTCCCGCTGATATTGAGCTCAATAAAGATTGGTTTATCACCCTTCTCGAACTCATGGGTATTGGTCAGTCGCGTCATGCGAGAGCCAACTTTACCCATGTAGGTGATGCTAAGGGTGTGTTTGCCGGTTTTTAAGTTACCTTTGTGTAGCTGGTGGACGGCGCCATTTGTCAGTGCATTCAACTCACTGACATCATACATGTAGTTGTTAACTACATTGCCATCCAGTTTAACGATGACGGTAATTAATTTATAGCTCTCATCAGTATCCATGGAGAGGTAGAGGCCATACTGGGTGCTGGCTGGGAAGAGCAGCTCCTCCTCCAGTATCGCAATCTCTTTGCCGAGTTCTACAGCGGAGCGTTTGAGATTTTGAATTCGATTATCCAGGCTTTTAAATTGCTCCTGGGTGTCAAGCGTCTCTTCGGCCCAGCAGAGGCTGACAGAGAGTGACAGAATTAAGGCGAAAATGAGTTGTTTATAATTCACGTTCAATATCCCTTGCTAGGGTTAAAAAGTTATGCGCAGCCCGATGTGGCCACTGTCATCCAGTTCAAACGAGAGGTTTTGATCTTCGATGTCAAATTTTCGGTAACCAATGTAGACATCAGCCTGGGGTAGTAGCGAGTACTCGATGGCGAACCCATATTCGCTTAGTCGATCACTGTCCATATAGCTGGTTATGCTGGGTGCGTGGTGGCCGTGAATAACAAAGTTGACTCGTTTCAGTTGCGGTGCGCGGTAGCTGATAATGCCGCCCAAGGCGAGCGCAAGGCCATCATGATTGGTTAGGTGAGAGTAGTAGGCCTGAAAGCCCACGCCAATCTGTAGGCCGGGTGTTTTGCTGCCCACTACATCGATCATGTGCAGGCCGGCACTCACCACACTGTCATTTTCGGTATTGTAAAATATACTGGTATTCATGAGGGTGCGCCCCTCTGAAAAGCCACCCACAAAAGAGCTGAGTGCAAAGCGTGCACTTTCATCGCTGAGTGCAACATCGACGGTGGCAGCCTGGGCATGCCCTGTGACAACAAAAAAAATTGCAGCAGTGAGTGCGCGCAGTTTCATAATGGTACCTATATGGTATAAAGAAAGCCCTACAGTTGATGTTACTCTCTTTAGGGAGGCGTTAAAAAGTTGTTATCTTGAATGCTGGCGCAGAATAAATCAAGTGCGGAGAGGCTGAATAATCAAAAGCCCAGTATCTAACTGGGCTTTTGTGATTAATTACTTAATCTTCGCTTCTTTGTAGGTGACATGACGACGAATGGTAGGGTCGTATTTGTTACATTCCATTTTTTCAGGATTGTTGCGCTTGTTTTTGGTCGTGGTGTAGAAGTGACCGGTACCGGCACTTGAAACCAAGCGTATTTTTTCACGTACAGACTTAGCCATGGTTTAGCTCCTTATACTTTAATGCCGCGTGAACGGATATCTTTTAGTACTGAGTCAATACCATTCTTGTCGATAATACGCATGCCTTTGGTTGAGGTGCGTAGACGAACCCAGCGGTTCTCACTGCTAACCCAAAAGCGATGCGTTTGCAGGTTTGGCAGAAAACGACGGCGGGTTTTGTTGTGGGCGTGAGAAACATTGTTCCCCGCCATAGGGCGCTTGCCTGTTACCTGGCATACACGTGACATTGTTGAGCCTCCGAAAAATCTTATAATCTGAATATCTGTTCGCCCAGACTGCGGGTCGAGGCGCGAATTTATACCATAGCGTTGTTGCAATGTACAGTTCGGGTGCAAGATAAATTATTTCTCCTGCCTCTAGCAAGATGCCGCTATAATTCCCGCCATCGATTAAACGATACCCTAAAGAAGCTCTGAATAAGTCATGAATTTTTATACTGGCTGAAATGGCCTAAATTGATCCAGACTTAAATCAGAGCCGCCCTAAATTAATTAAAAGTGAGGTTTTCCATGCGTCCCAGTGGCCGTAATCCCGACCAGATGCGCGAAGTTTGTCTGACCCGTCACTATACCAAACATGCTGAAGGTTCGGTGCTGGTAGAGTTTGGCGATACTAAAGTGATCTGTACGGCTTCTATTGAAGATCGTGTGCCGCGCTGGTTGAAAGGTAAGGGCAAGGGTTGGGTGACAGCGGAATATGGAATGTTGCCTCGCTCTACCGGCTCCCGCATGCAGCGCGAGGCTGCGCGTGGTGGCCAGGGCGGTCGCACCATGGAGATTCAGCGTTTAATTGCCCGTTCACTGCGTGCTGTGGTCGATTTAGAGGCGCTGGGCGAGCGTATTATTACGGTGGATTGCGATGTGATTCAGGCGGATGGCGGCACCCGTACAGCGTCCATTACGGGTGCTTATGTTGCGATGGTTGATGCGATTGATTACCTGATAAAAAACGGTAAGCTGAAAAAGTCGCCTATTCATGGACATGTGGCTTCGGTTTCGGTTGGTATTTTCGAGGGCGTGCCGGTGCTGGATTTGGATTACGACGAAGACTCCAATGCAGAAACCGATATGAATGTGGTAATGAATGAAGCGGGCGCTTTTATTGAGGTGCAGGGTACGGCAGAGGGGCACGCTTTTCGTAAGGATGAACTTGATGCGATGTTGACACTGGCGACGAGTGGAATTGAGCACTTAATTGTCAAGCAAGTCGATGCGCTGGGTAGCTGATTATGCGGCAGCGTATTGTGTTGGCAACAGGTAATCAGGGGAAGGTTTTCGAACTGAACGGAATGTTGGAGAGTGTCGGTATTAATGTGATCGCCCAAACTGAGCTTGCAGTGTCCGAAATAGTGGAGAATGGCCTCACCTTTGTGGAAAATGCCTTACTTAAGGCACGCAATGCCGCTAAATGCACCGGTTTGCCTGCTATTGCAGATGACTCTGGATTGGAGGTTGATGCACTAAAAGGGGCGCCGGGCATCTACTCGGCACGCTTTGCTGGCCCAGATGCGGGCGATGTGGATAACAATATGAAGTTACTGGCTGAGCTTGAGGGTGTTGCAGATGCACAGCGCAGCGCACGGTTTCAGTGTGTTCTGGTCTACTTGCGCCATGAGCATGATCCTGTGCCTCTGATCTGCCAAGGTAGCTGGGAGGGTTCGATTCTTCACACCCCACAAGGTGAAAACGGCTTTGGCTATGATCCTCTTTTTTACATAAAGGCGTCGGGGCGTAGTGCGGCTCAGTTATCTGCGGAACAGAAAAGCCGGCTCAGTCATCGTGGCCAGGCGCTACGCCAATTGGTTGATGTGCTAGAGTTGCAAGAGAAGCGCTGAGCGCGCCAGGATTGTTTTAGGTTGCTGGAAATTACTCTTATTTATCTCAGGCTATGCGGCCGAGCTAATCACTTTATTATTGGGTATCAGAATACAGAATGTTTAATTTTACCACCCTGCCCCCGCTCTCCCTCTATATACATATTCCTTGGTGTGTCAAAAAGTGCCCCTATTGTGATTTTAACTCACACGAAATGGGCGCGGGCCTATTACAAGGCGACTATATAGAGGCGCTGCTGAGCGATCTGGAACAAGAGCTGCCACGAATTTGGGGGCGTAAAGTGGTCTCAATCTTTATTGGTGGCGGTACGCCCAGTCTCTTCTCACCCGAGTCGTTGGATCTGCTGCTATCGGGAGTACGTGCACGGGTTAATCTGTTGGCTGATTGTGAGATCACCCTGGAGGCGAACCCTGGTACCGTTGAAGCGGGTAAATTTTCCGAGTTTCGCAGCGTGGGCATCAACCGGCTCTCCATTGGCATTCAAAGCTTCAATGATGATATGTTGCGTCGCCTGGGGCGCATTCATGGCCGCAGAGAGGCGATAGCGGCGGCTGAGCAGGCCCATGATGCAGGCTTTGAGTGCTTTAATTTCGATCTGATGTTTGGCTTGCCGGGGCAAAATATCAAAATAGCAGCGCAAGATATCGCAACTGCGATTGACCTGCAGCCCGCACACCTCTCATATTACCAACTGACCCTAGAGCCAAATACGCTATTTCATCACCAACCTCCAGTGCTGCCGGTAGATGATGCCGTCTGGGCGATGCAGCAGCAAGGCCAGCAGGCCCTAGCGCAAGGGGGCTTTGGTCAATATGAGGTGTCGGCTTATGCACAAAACGGTATGCAGTGCCGCCATAATAGTAACTACTGGCAGTTTGGCGATTACCTGGGTATTGGTGCAGGTGCCCACGCTAAAATATC
The DNA here is from genome assembly GCA_021647245.1 of Gammaproteobacteria bacterium. Lineage (NCBI taxonomy): Bacteria > Pseudomonadati > Pseudomonadota > Gammaproteobacteria > Gammaproteobacteria bacterium. The sequence goes on along the minus strand of JAKIVC010000013.1, from coordinate 39,881 downwards.
TGATGCAAACCAGCAAAGCATCACTCGAAGTTGGAAGATAAAGCAACCCGCAATGTACCTGGGGGTTGCCAGCTCTCCTGCGGTACTGGGTGGTGAGCAGGTGCTTGGCCGGGCTGATGCAGGCTTAGAGTTTATGATGAACGCTCTGCGTCTTAAGGCTGGTTTTAATACAGAGCTGTTTGCACAGCACACCGGCTTGCCCATCACACAGGTTGAAGGGGCGCTCAAGCGACTGGAGCAAAAAGGGTTGATTGAATGGGGTCTAAATACAATTAAAACCACTGAGCACGGCTGGCGATATCTGGATAGTGTTGTTGGAGAGTTTCTCGAATAGGGAGCGGCAGAGAGAGGAGTGCGGAACAATTGAGGTACTTAAGGGTCTCTCTGCGGTACGTCATCGAAAATATTTTGGAGTAATCACTGATGAAAAGTAGGGTTTTTATAGCGATATCGCTACTGCTTGCGTTGCCACTACAGGCGGAGATAGCGCTGGATACTCAAGATAAAAAAATCAGCTACACGGTGGGGCAGCAGATTGGGCAGCAACTGCTTATGGAAAAAATACCGGTTGATCGTGAGGCACTGTTTAAGGGGATTGCTGATTTTCTCGACAGCAATGAACCGCAGCTGGGCTTCTCAATACAGCAGCAAACGGTGGCTGAGTTTAGGGAAAGAAAAGAGCGTTTGATAGAAGAGGAGCGTCGGAGAAACCTATTACAGGGGCAAGCTTATATGAAGGCCAACGCTACGAAACGTGGTGTTGAGATAACAGAGAGTGGCCTGCAGTACCGTATTATTACGCCTGGCTCGGGGCCGAGGCCGCATGCTAAAGATCGTATCAGCGTGCACTATGAAGGGCGGCTTATTGATGGCACTGTGTTTGACAACAGCTACTCGCGTGGTAATCCGCTGGTGATGCAGGTTGAACAAAACATGCCGGGCTGGCAAGAGGTGTTGCCCTTGATGTCTGCGGGTAGTAAGTGGCAGGTGACTATTCCGGCGCACCTTGCCTATGGAGAGGAGGGCTTTGATGAGCAAATCCCACCTAACGCGGTATTGGTTTTTGATATTGAGCTTTTTGAAGTGCTAGCTCAGTAGCGCACGGGGTGGTGGCCGGGCTGAGCCTCTCAGCCCGGCTTTCATCTATATTATTTTCAGGCGGTGTTTTTTCTGGCTCGACCACTGGCGATCAGTCCCAACAGACCCGCCATGAGCAACATTAACGGAGCGGGAACTGGAACAGCGCTTGCTGGAATGTCCAGTTGCAACCAGTCGTTGTTGCAGTTCGCAGTCCAGTGAATAGAGAAGCCATCATCCATAAGATTAGCGCCACCCAGTAGGTTAAGATCGATAACCGCAGAGATGAAGTAGTGTTCATCATTTGCCCAATTACCGTATCCGCTACCTATTGAGTCGTAGGAGAAGCTGGTGGCAGTACCGATAAGGCTACCTGAAGCGACACTGGTGGGGTGGCTGGTGTCAACCAGTGGGCTGTTGGCCCCTACATAGTTACCAGCACTATCCCAAATGCCATTATTCCAGCTGCTGACAGCGTATAAATCAGCCGCTAAGCCTATGCCTGCAGTGGCGGGATTGTCGCCCGTGGCACTGGAGGTGACCATGCCAAATTCATAGCTGCCGTTAGAGCCAATGTCGATTGCGATATCACCTGGCGCCCAGCCATCACCTGGGTTTTGCTCGCGGCCTGTCATGACACCGATATAGAGGTAATTGCTGTCCCATGTGGTGTAAATTGCTTCTGCATCATAGTCTTGCCCGCCATAGCCTGGATCTAGGAAATCGGCGTGTTGATCTTCCGTAATATAGTTAACGGCGCTATTGCCGCTGGAGAGATTTGAGCTATTAATTTGCCAATCACTAAAGTTGGTAATGGTTGCAGCGCTTGCTGAGCTGATAGCCAGCAGCGCAACACTGAAAGCAGACGCGACTAGCGGGTTAAGAAATTTTGATTGGTGCCCTATCATAATTTATATCCTATTAATTATTAAGTGATACATCGAGCTGCGATTACCGCAATTAAAAAGAGACATTGCAATGGGCGTGCCATTTGTTATTTAATTTATTTAACAGTGAGTTGTGCGGGATGGTTTGTTTTTACATTTTTATTTGTAAGGTTTTTCGACGGTATTTATGGGTTGGTTAGCCGTGCAAAGGCCACAAGTTGTGTAAGCTCCTTGGGGTACCCTGTATACTGTCTGCCACACTCACTAAATGAAAACAGCCCCATGCCTCAAAAACTTACACACTTCAATAATCAGGGCGATGCCCATATGGTGGATATCGGTGCCAAGGCGGTCACCCAGCGTATTGCTGTTGCCGAAGGGTCGATTATCATGCGGCCGAAAACCCTTGCCATGATTCAACAGCAAGGGCATAAAAAGGGTGATGTTTTAGCGATTGCTCGTATTGCCGGAATTATGGCTGCCAAAAAGACCCCTGAGTTGATCCCGCTGGCCCATCCCATTGCCCTGTGTGGGATTAAAGTAGAGTTTGAGGCACGAGGTGAGGGCGCAGTGCACTGTCTTGCTACTGTAAAATGTAGCGGCCAGACAGGGGTAGAAATTGAGGCCCTGAATACCGTGCAGGTGGCGCTGCTGACTATCTATGATATGTGTAAGTCTGTGGATAAAGGTATGGAGATTAGTGGGGTTAAGCTGCTCTCTAAAGCGGGCGGAAAGTCGGCTGACTGGTCGCGAGAGTGTGAAAATGCAGATTAATGTGAAGTATTTTGCCAGCATGCGCGAGCGTATGGGCTGTGCTGAGCAGCAAGTTCAGGTGAGTGAGTCATTACTGACGGTAGAGGGGTTGTGGGGAGTCTATCTTGCGAATGAACCGTTGCCAGCTAATACCTTGGTAGCGGTAAATATGGCGTATTGTGACTTGGCAACACGGCTGGCTGAAGGTGATGAAGTCGCTTTTTTCCCACCAGTAACCGGTGGTTAATATGTCGGTTGTTATTAAACCCCACTGCTTTGACCCCTATGCAGCTCTGGTTGAATATCAAAAGGGGCTGCGTGCCGGTAGCTATGGCGCGGTGGTGAGTTTTGTGGGGGTGATGCGGGATTTCAATGATGGGGGTGAAGTCTCAACCATGACCCTTGAATATTACCCCGGCATGACCGAAAAGCAGATCGAATGCAGCTGCCAGAAGGCGTTGGAGCAATATTCGGTGGATGATGCTCTGGTGATTCACCGGGTGGGTGAGATCACCCCCGATGAGCCGATTGTGCTGGTGGCGGTCTGGTCGGCCCATCGCAGCGCCGCGTTTGATGGTTGCCGTAGCATTATCAATGATCTAAAACAGTACGCACCCTTTTGGAAAAGTGAGCAGGGTGAGCAAGGTACGCGCTGGGTGACAACCAACACGCCTGATATCATAAAAGAGGGCGCTTAACCTCTTTATTGCGACTACTCACTATTTTTTACAGTAACCATTTAATTCGACATAGGCTTTGCCCTTACTGTCACCGTTACTGCTGGCTACGCTGCTGGCACCCTCCCAGTATTTAGGGCCAACCCAGAAGTGGTGCTCAGCCTGAAGTTCTTGGTCTTTTACCAGTGGCTCAATAATCCACTCCTCACTACCAATCTTGACTCGCCAGCCGCTTGGATAGGTACAGCCGGTGCTGGGGCTTGTCCAGTGGTCGAGAATAGTCATTGTAAACTCGTCCGGCCCTAGGTTTCGGGTTTTGCCCTTCGCATCGGTAACCGATGCATAGCTTTCGACTCTATTTTGTTGACCGTTGATGTCGTAGAGCATGATCTGCCGGCTGTCATCCAGCTCAATAGCAAACCACTGCCACCCTTGTTCGATTGCCTGGTAGAGCTCGCCATATTGACGATCAAACCAGCTACTGCCCGTGACTTTGTAGGATTTACCTTTGATTGTAATGGTGCCGGTTGTTTTCATCGATTCCCGTGAGTAGTAATAGGTAAAGCCGCCAAAACGATAGGGGTGGGGCCCGCCGCCGTAGTGGATCACCGGCTCTTTGTCGGCTTTCAGCTGCAAATCCAGCACATAATCCCCCACCTCGCTATGCAGGGTGTCGTTACCACCACCACCCATGGCGGTTACTTTGTTGTCCCCTCCAGAGCTGAGGTTGAATGCGTTGGGGACTCTTTTAGGTAGCGAAAGGGTTCTGACATGCTCCTCAAAGTGGAAACTATTATTATTTATGTCGGTGACTGCCGCTTGAATTAATTGATCTTTGAAGATGAAAAAGCTGTCGAAAGTGAAAAAGACCACCTCAAAGCCGAATGTCATTCCCTCTTCACTCTCAAGGTGGCCGGTCCAATACCACCACTGCACATTTTCATCAGGTAAAAAGGCATCATCGTGGGGAAGCTGCACTGGGCCGATAAGTCCCTTTGTTGGGGTGAATGCCATATAGAGCACCAACAGCAGCATAAGCAGCCAGGGAACCCAACACCGGGTGATTTTCTTCAGCATTGCGGTATGTTCCTTATTTATTGCTTGCCCTTTGGGTCGCTGGATTGAGCTGCCAGCTGTTTTAGTGTGAGATCGAACAGCGGGTTGGTATTAAGCAGTTCCAACGGGTAGCGGCTGGAATGTTTTTTCTTGAGTGAAATGGCGTGGCCGTGACTGCGCAATGCGCGTAAAACATCGCTTACCATAACCTCATCGAAAGGGCGTGCGGGTAGTAAGTGCTCACCCTCATCATTGCTGCACTCAGCAATGATGCCGGACTGCTGTAGTGCGGATAGCAGTGCCGATACCAGCGGTATCGGTACTCCCAGTTCATAGCTAATGGATTCGCTGCAATAGGCGGGGAGTTGGAGATAATGGCGCTGACTGATCAACTGTATAATCAACAAGCCGAGTTGTTCGCGGTCCTGGATGCTTATGGTGGCAATGTTTGCTTGCTCTGCTTGAGCTACTGGGTGTTGAAGGTGGAAAGCGATTGAGCTTCCCACCAGTAAAATCAGCCAGCTAAGGTAGATCCAGATAATAAAGAGGATCAGCGCGGCAAAGGTGGAGTATATTGCGGCATGCGAGGCAGAATTTGCCACAAACGAGGCAAATAGCCAGCCACAGCTTTGCCACAACAGGGCCGCTATTAACCCACCGAATAGTGCCGACTTAACCTCTACCCGGGTATTTGGAATAAACAGGTAGATCAGTGTAAATGCAGCACTAATCAGTAGAAAGGGGAGTAGTAGCTGGAGATGCTGCACTAGCCAGCCAATGCCGGGTTGATTGATCAGCTGTTGCATCAAGGTGGTGCTAAGCATTGAAGCGGTTATGCCCAAGGCACTAAAGAGCAGTACCGGCCCAACAATAATCACACTTAAATAGTGGCTGAAGCGTTGGATAAAGGGGCGTTGCTTAGTGATGTGCCAAGTATGATTGAACGCCTGCTCGGTCTTTTTCATCAATGAAATAACGGTGAAGATCAGCAGTGCCAATCCAAGTGACCCGAGCGCCATGGCTCGGGTGTTATTAACAAATTCGATGATGCGACTGCTGATTAGCTCCCCTTGTGGGCCCAGCGGTGCCAGCAGGTTAATCAGCAGTGGCTCCAGCTGGTTATGTACGCCAAAGCCTTTGAGTAGTGAAAAACTCACAGCCAGTAGAGGTACCAGTGACAGCAGCGTGGTATAAACCAAGCTCATGGCGCGCAGATTTAACAGCCCACTGTGAAGCTCATTTATTACCTGGTAGGCGACGCGGAGTGCTCGAATCACACCCGCTTTGGCAGTGGGTAGCGGCTCAATTTCTGGTTGCCAAAGCCATGCTAGGAAACGCTTGTAATGTTTGTCGCTCCACATTCGCAATCTACTCTCTTAGCTACCCACCCTTTGAGTCTGTGTGACACATGCTGTAATTGCAAGGCTACGGCAGAGCTCATTGTGTGTGGCACCCCTCTGTTTGGTGTGTGGGGTGGGGTGAGCTGTTCAGGATTTTTTCGGAATGGACGCTACAGAAGGGTGTTATTTTCCATGTTTGGATAGGCGCAGTAGCGCCGTTTGCAGCGCTGGGTTGTTGACGCTCTCTGCGAAGCTGTGTAGTAGCTTCCCCGTTGCCGCAGACATCACAGCGGGCTGTGGTTTTATTTTGCGTGTTAGGTGGTGGGATGGGTCGGCCTTAAATTCGACTCGGCTGATTGCCAAACCCTGGCGGGTTAAGAGTTGCCGGATGATGGGAGCCAGATACCTTACTTTTCCAAGCCAGCTCGATGAGTCAACCACGATAGTTGCAACGCCATTTTGAATGTTGGCAAGTGCGATGTGACTGGCAATGGGTTCGCTCAGCGATTGGCGCAGCAGCTTGCTTTGCTGGTGCAAATAGTCAGCGTAGCCAAGGAGTGGTTGCAGAGAGGTACCCCCTTGTTTATTGAGAATTTTGGTTGCTAACTTGGGGCGGATCGATTTTCTCATTTGTATGCTGTTGTTGCCTCTTAGGGGTGAACACAGTTAAAATCATGGCAGAATTTTAGTCAAAAAATATGAAGTAGCTACTTATGGATATCATTTTACTAACAAAAGGCTTAAGACAGAAGGGTTCATTGAGTCTGCGTCGATGGCATGTGGTGAGCTTGGGGTTGCTGGCCTTCTTGATGGTGCCGCTCGTAGCACTCTATGGTGGGTATTTGCTGGGGCAGGGGGAGAGCGTTTCGACACTTCACCCCATTCAGCTTGAGTGGCAACAGGGCCAACAACAGCAGCAGTTGGCGCTGGCTGAGGAAAAGCAAAAGGCACAAGAGAATCTCAATGTGTTGGCAATAAAAGTAGGCCAACTGCAAGCGCACATCATGCGAATTGATGCGCTGGGTGAGCGCTTGACGGAGATGGCAAAGATTGACGGAGATGAATTTGATTTCTCAGTTGCTCCCGCTCAGGGTGGCCCAGAACGGGGTGCAATGATGCGTGACACTACAGTGGATGACTTTATTCGCTCTCTAGACGCGTTATCCCTGAAGCTGGAGCATAGAAGCCAGCAGATGAATGTACTGGAAGGTTTGCTGATGAGTCGTAGCCTCCAGGGCGAGGTCTCGCCCCAGGGTCGCCCTGTTATCAAGGGGTGGCTTTCATCTCATTTCGGTGAGCGCACTGATCCCTTTACAGGCAAGCTGGCGCAGCATAATGGCGTTGATTTTGCAGGGAGAGAGGGGAGTCATGTGATCTCGGTGGCGGCGGGTGTGGTTACGGCTGCGGAAAAACGCTACGGTTACGGTAATTTGGTCGAAGTTAACCACGGCAATGGTTACGTGACCCGCTACGGACATAACAAATCGTTGCAGGTCAGTGTGGGTCAGGTTGTTAAAAAGGGTGAGGTGTTGGCACTTATGGGTTCAACCGGGCGTTCAACTGGCCCCCATGTCCATTTTGAGGTGCTGCAAAACGGTAATCCTGTTGATCCTGCCAAGTATATTTACACTGCACGCAAATAGTCTCTGACAACCCCCCTTTTTTTTGCTCTAATATGTTCCCATCCTCTAGTGGCGGTTAATGGTTTTATTCAATGATTGGTAAAATACTCAATAAAGTTTTCGGTAGTCGCAATGATCGCGTACTGAAACAGTTAAAAAAACGTGTCGAGCAGATAAATGCGCTGGAATCCAAAGTTGGTGATTTAAGCGATGATGAGCTAGGCCAGAAGAGTGTCGAGTTTAGATCTCGCCTGGAGCAGGGGGAGACGCCTGAGCAAATCTTGCCGGAAGCCTTCGCTGTGGTGCGTGAATCCAGCAAGCGTGTCTTCAAAATGCGCCACTTTGATGTGCAGTTGATCGGTGGCATTGTACTCAATGAGGGTAAGATATCGGAGATGCGTACCGGAGAGGGTAAGACCCTGATGGCAACGCTTCCCGTCTACCTCAATGCACTGACAGGCAAAGGCGTTCACATCGTTACCGTGAATGACTACTTGGCCAAGCGAGATGCTGAGTGGATGGGACGCTTGTACACCTTTCTGGGGTTGAGCACCGGTGTAATCTATTCGGGACAAAGTGCTGAAGAGAAACGAGCTGCCTACCAGGCCGATATCACCTACGGCACCAATAATGAGTATGGCTTTGATTACCTGCGCGACAACATGGCGTTCTCTATCGAGAATAAAGTGCAGCGTGGTTTGGGTTTTGCCGTAGTCGATGAGGTGGACTCAATCCTCATCGATGAGGCACGTACTCCCTTGATTATCTCTGGCCCGGTTGAGGGAAGCCCGGATATCTACGTTAAAATCAACAGCCTTATTCCATCACTGGTGAAACAGGAGATGGAGGAGCCTGAAGATGAGGCGGATATCAAAGATTTCACGGTTGATGAAAAAAGCCGTCAGATTTTTCTGACAGAGCTGGGCCACCAAAAAGCGGAAGATCTTTTGGCCGAAGCCGGAATTTTACCCGAGGGTGAAAGCCTCTATGATGTTGGAAACATCGGGCTGGTTCATCAGCTGAATGCCTGCCTGCGCGCACACTACCTCTATCAGCGTAATGTGCATTACATTGTGCGTGACAATGAGGCCATTATTGTAGATGAATTTACCGGGCGAACCATGTCTGGCCGCCGCTGGTCTGAAGGGTTGCATCAGGCGATTGAGGCGAAAGAGGGGTTGCCTATTCAGGCAGAGAATCAAACGCTGGCATCGATCACCTTTCAGAACTACTTCCGTCTTTATAGCAAACTCTCTGGTATGACCGGTACTGCAGATACCGAGGCGTTTGAACTTCAGGATATCTACGGCTTGGAAGTGGTTGTTATTCCAACCAATCGCACCATACGGCGTACTGATCATGGTGATGTGGTCTTTTTATCAAAAGAAGAGAAATACCAAGCGGCGGTTGAAGAGATTAAAAAATGCCAATCTGCTGGTCAGCCAGTGCTGGTTGGTAGCTCGTCGATAGAGGCTTCAGAGACACTGGACGCACTGTTGAGCAAGGCGGGAATTAAGCATGAAGTATTGAATGCTAAGCAACATGCCCGTGAAGCACAGATCATTGCTGAGGCAGGTCGCCCGGGTGCAGTAACCATCGCAACACATATGGCAGGTCGCGGTACCGATATTGTGTTGGGCGGTAATTTTGAAGTAGAGATGCAGATGCGGGGTGATGATATTACTGATCAGCAACGTGAAGAGCTCTACCAGGATTGGCAGCAACGCCACGATGCGGTTATTGCCAGTGGTGGCTTGCACGTTATAGGCACAGAGCGGAATGAATCCCGCCGTGTTGATAATCAGTTGCGCGGTCGCTCAGGGCGGCAGGGTGATCCTGGCTCCAGTCGTTTTTATATCTCCATGGAAGATGATTTGATGCGTATTTTTGCATCAGACCGTATAGCCAACATGATGCAAAAGCTGGGGATGAAGGAGGGTGAGTCTATTGAGCATCCCTGGGTCTCCCGTGCCATTGAAAACTCTCAGCGCAAGGTGGAAGGCCATAACTTTGATATTCGCAAGCAGCTGCTTGAGTATGATGATGTGGCCAATGATCAGCGTAAGGTTATCTACGAACAGCGCGATGAACTAATGGCGGCAGAGGATATCTCTGAGACAATTTTCGAGATGCGTGTCTCGGTTATAAATGATGTTATCAGTCGCTTTATTCCGCCGCAAAGCCTTGAAGAGCAGTGGGATGTCCCCGCTCTGGAGGAGGTGTTTAAGGAAGAGTACGCAACTGAGCTGGCGATTCAAGACTGGCTGGCAGAGGATGATGATCTACATGAGGAGCCGCTACGCGAGAAAATTGTCGATGAGATGACCACAATTTACGCTCACAAAGAGGAGCAGGCGGGAAGTGATGTGATGCGTCGCTTCGAAAAAGAGGTGATGCTGAATGTGTTGGATCACCTTTGGAAGGAGCACCTGGCGGCAATGGACTATCTTCGCCAAGGTATCGGGTTGCGTAGCTATGCGGCGAAAAATCCGAAACAAGAGTATAAGCGTGAGGCGTTTGCACTCTTTAGCTCACTGCTGGAGAATATTCAGCTGGATGTTATCAAGGTACTCAGTCGCGTTAAGTTCTTATCGAATGAGGATGTGGAGCGGGTTGAACAAGAGCGCAGGCAGCGTGATGAGGTCGAGTATAAGCACGACCAGGTAACGGCGATGCAGAGCCAGGCAGAAGAGGCCGGTTCTGCTGCTTTTGCCAAGCCAGAAAAGCGCGTTGAAGAGGCTCAGCCCTATGTGCGCGAAGGCCAAAAAGTGGGTCGAAATGACCCTTGCCCCTGTGGTTCAGGGAAAAAATATAAACGTTGCCATGGTGAGCTGAATTAGTCGGCTAAGCAACGCAACGGTAGGGTCTTCAGGTTTTACTTACAGTTTAGGTGTATCCGCTACATCTGTGAGCGAATATGTTTTTAGGTACTTTAAAAGGCGTGTTTTATCCTGAGTTGTGAGTTGTGGTTGCATCTTTTGATGATCTTTATCCAGCGCTCGCTCGATTAAGGTGAGTAGGCGCTCCCATTGATAATTATAGTGCAGCTCAGGTGCGACCGGTTCATGACAGCTGCCGCAGCGTGTCTGATAAAATGAAAATTCATCTGAGAGGGTGGAAGGCGGTGGCGGCCTGAAGCTGCACGCCGTAACCATCGTGGCCATTATTGCAAGTGTAACTACCCTTTTCATCTATCACTCCTCCAGGGAATACTCCCCGCTGTATCGGCTGCGTAACGACTCAGCGTATTGATCTTTTGCCTCATCTCTTGGTTATTTTCGTACTCAATTCGGTCACATACCTCCATATGCGCCCTCTTTTCGTGCGAAAATGCCTCGATTTTAGGAAAAAATCTAAACACGCTGAATAGTGACTCGGCTATTTTATTTTGTATTTTTCTAGGCGGTAATCGAGGGTGTGCCGGCTAATCCCCAATAGCCGTGCTGCCTGGCTCTTGTTGCCTTGTGTTCGGGCGAGTGCCTGCTCAATTAATTGACGCTCCAGTTCGGCCAAATTAACCCCTTCAGGGGGTAGCTCCCAGCTGCTTGATTGCGTGTTACTGCTGAGATCGGCTTGTAGCGTCTCGGAGTTTAGCTCTTTGTTTGCGTAGAGCAGCACCCAGCGTTCACAGAGGTTTTTCAGTTGGCGTACATTACCTGGCCAGCCAAAGTTTTCAATCAGTTTGGCACCTGCGGGGGTGAATGATGCGGGCTGCCGGTTGTGGCTGGCGGCAGACTGTTCGAGAAACATATTGGCCAGCGGCATAATGTCTTCTCTGCGTTCGCGCAGGGCGGGCAGATGCAAGGTGATAACGCTGAGGCGGTAGTAGAGATCCTCCCTGAATGACCCCTCCTTCATCATCGCGTGCAGATCTTTGTGGGTTGCGGCAATAACCCGTACATCGACATGGCGTGGGGCATCGGCTCCAATGGCTTGAATCTCTCCCTCCTGTAGAAAACGCAGCAGTTTCACTTGTGCACTGAGAGGCAGGTCACCAATTTCATCAAGCAGTAGCGTGCCATTATCAGCCGCCGCAATGCGCCCATCCCGCGCTTGGCTTGCGCCGGTAAAAGCCCCTTTGGTATGCCCAAACAGCTCTGCCTCCACCAGTTGTTCGGGTAGTGCGCCACAATTAACCACTATCCAAGCACTGCCTGCACGATGTGAATGGCGGTGAATGCTTTGTGCAAGATGCTCTTTGCCGGTGCCGGTCTCCCCGTTGATCAAGACATTGGCATCTGTATCGGCAATGCTGTGTGCCTGTTGATAGACCAGTTGCATTTTATCAGAGCGACTCTGTAGCTCTCCGTCCTGAGTCGCCTGGAGTGCTTTCCGCAGGCGCTTGTTCTCCCCTTTTAGTTTGGCGACCTGAATGCCGCGCTCCAGAATGGAGAGTACCTCCTCCTCCTTGAATGGTTTTACCAAAAAATCAAAAGCGCCGGTTTTCATAATATCAACAGCGGCTTCTACGCTGGCGTAGGCCGTCATGACAATAACCGTGGCAAAGGGGTCAATTTCGAGTACCGATTGCAGCAGTGCATGGCCATCTTGTATTGGCATTCGCAGGTCGGTGAGTAGCAGGTCAGGCTGTTGCTCTTGGTAGATTTTAAACGCTTCGGCACCATGGCACGCTTGTAGGACCTGGTAGCCCGCATCTTCCAACTGAAAGGCCAGTACCTCACGAATGCCGGGATCATCATCTGCAATAAGAATAAGGGGTGCTGACATGTTATGCCTTTGGGATGGTTAATATGAAGCGGGTTACCCCATCGTTGCTCTGGCAGACGAGTGTACCATTATGTGACTCGACAATTCTCGCACCAATTGCCAAGCCAAGGCCCGTGCCTTCAGCGCGGGTGGTGAAAAAGGGTTCGAAGATATGCCTTCGGTCATCTTCACTAATGGCAGGCCCATGGTTGCTGATGATAAGGTGCCAATTATTTTCATCCAGTGATGAGTTCATGCTAACTGTGGTGTGCGGATCCGAGAACTGTAAGGCGTTGAGAACTAGATTGAGTATGACCCGTTGTAGTTGATCTCGATCACCGTGAATTTTTGTATTGGCTGAGTGCGCCTGGGTAAACTTGAGTGAGAGACCTTGGCTTTTGGCCTGTGGCTTGGCGGTCTCCAACACATCATTGCATAAATCGAGGGGGTTGATGGGTTCGAGAGAGGCCTTGGGTGGGCGGGCATATTGCAGTACATGCTGGGTAATATCATCCAGGCGAGTAATCTCTTTCTCGAGCCGGCTAAGCAGAGTGGTGGCTCTTTCCGGGTTGCTGGAAATGCTGCGTTTAAGCAGGTCAACCGCACCCTGCATACTGGTAAGGGGGTTGCGTACTTCATGGGCAATGCCGGCTGCCATCTGCCCGAGTGCAGCAAGTTGTTCGGCGCGCCGGGCGCGCTCATAGCTTAGAGTTAGCTCTTGTAGGGCTTGGTCACGCTGTTGTGCTGTGCGGCGGTGACGTTCCAACTCATCTTTGATTCGATCACTCAGCCAGCCGGTTGTGAGGCCAACCACCACCAGCAGCACCATATCACTGACGACGGGGATGCTGAACATATACTCTGTATGCAGGTGTGGCAGCAGGTAGTGGGGGTAGAGTACGGCGGCTACGATGGCCACCAGGGTTCCGCCCAGTACGCCGGAGATAAAGCCGGCAAGAATAACCGGAATGAAGAACAGCTTTTGGGTGACCACCATCAGCAGTGACATGTCAGGAATCTGCATGCTGTTATGCGCAATGGCGATGCTGGTCAGTAGAAGTATGATGATACCCCACTGCACTTTTGGTGAAAAATCAAAAAAAAGGTAAGTGAGTGAATGGAGATGTTTTCTCATATTGCTCGCTTCTGGCATGGATAAGAGTTCTCCATTCAGTGTATCATTTGTTGTTGTTGAAGGAGACGCTGATCAAGCCACGGCTGCTTTATGCTGAGCATAAAATATTCATGACCTGTTCAGGGTTAGGAGGCTGTCGGACTGAGGTGATCGTAGCGAGGGAAAGCCATTTTGAGTCCATTTTTTTGATTGTTTGAGGCGAGTGTTGGGCATATTCAACGAAAAGGATCGAAGAAATGGGCCGGAATGGCTTTTCCACAGTAGGTTCACCCTCAGCCCGACAGCCTCCTAGCTTAACGATAATTTAATGGGCGTTTTTAAGGAGTTGACAATGGCGGTTGGCAGCACAGAATTACCCACTATGTTACCCATTGCTGGCGTGCGTTTAGCCTCAGTGAGTGCGGGGATTAAAAAGCCGGGTCGAGATGATGTAGTTTTGATTGAACTAGCCGAATCGACACGCTGTGCGGCGGCTTTTACACAGAATGCCTTTTGTGCGGCGCCAGTCGTTATCGCTAAGCAGCACCTGAATGCGGGGGCTCCCCGTTATCTGTTGATTAATACCGGAAACGCCAATGCGGGCACCGGTAATGCGGGCTTGCAGGCCGCACAGCAAAGTTGCCACTCGTTGGCTCAAGTTGCCGGCTGTCGGGATAATCAGGTTTTACCGTTTTCAACCGGGGTGATTGGTGAGGCGCTGCCGGTCGAAAAGATTGAAGCGGTGCTGCCTGAGGCGGTTGCAAAACTTGATGAGCAGGGCTGGAAAGAGGCCGCCTGGGGTATTCTGACAACCGATACGGTGGCCAAAGGGGCCTCTTTTGAAGTTGAAGTTGATGGGCATGCGGTAACCATTACTGGAGTATCAAAAGGCTCGGGTATGATCCGCCCGGACATGGCCACTATGTTGGCCTATATTGCCACTGATGCGGCGATTGCCCCGCCGCTGTTGGCCCAATGCCTGAAACAGCTGCTTGATCGTTCATTCAATCGAATTACTGTCGATGGAGATACCTCTACCAATGATGCATGCCTATTGATCGCTACGGGTAGCAGCACTCTTCCTGAATTGAGTGACGAAAATGATCCTCGATATAAAACACTGCTTTCAGCTTTGAGTGCGGTGTTTGAGACCTTGGCGCAAAAAATTGTCCGTGATGGCGAGGGGGCGACCAAGTTAATTACCGTTGATGTACTCGAGGCGGCAAGCGATGCGGAAGCGCAGGCGGTCGCCTATACGGTGGCGCACTCACCGCTGGTTAAAACCGCTTTTTTTGCTAGTGATCCTAACTGGGGGCGTATCTTGGCTGCCGTAGGTCGAGCGGGTGTTGAGGCGTTGGTTTTGGAGAGAGTCGAGATCTATCTTGGTGATCTTTGCATCGTGAAGGGTGGGGGCAGGGCCGAGTCGTACCGTGAAGCGCTTGGACAGCAGGTGATGAAAGCAGATGAGATTACCATCACCATTAAGCTGGCACGGGGTGCTGTGAATTGCACTGTCTGGACCTGTGATTTTAGCTACGACTATGTGAAAATAAATGCAGAATACAGAACCTGAGCAAAGTAGAAGGAAAAAGCACATTCATGTGGCGGTGGGTGTTGTCAGTAATGATAAAGGCGAAATACTGATAGCTCAACGCCTTGCACATCAACCCCAAGGAGGGTGTTGGGAGTTTCCGGGAGGCAAGCTTGAGCTAAATGAGAGCGTAAAGCAGGCGCTCTGCCGGGAGCTGCATGAGGAGCTGTCGATAGAGGTGGGGCAGGCGGTGCCCCTCATCACCATCCCATTTGAGTACCCAGAGTACTCTGTCGTATTAGATGTTTGGCGGGTGACCGCCTATGCCGGCGTGCCGTATGGACGTGAGGGTCAGGCGGTTGCCTGGGTCAGCGTGGATCAGCTGGATATGTTCACCTTCCCAGAGGCTAACCGGGCAATTATCAGCGCAATACGACTCCCTTCACGCTACCTAATTACCGGTAGACCGGCGGATGATCCTGAGTTGTTTATGCAAAGGCTTGAAAAATCGCTGCAACGAGGGGTTACACTGGTTCAGTTGCGCACAAAAACATTGAGTGACGAGGCGTTTCTCTCTTTGGCCAAACGTGTGCTTTCGCGGTGTCATCACGCGGGTGCAAAAGTGTTGTTGAATGGAGTCCCTTCACTGATGGCAGCGTTGCCGGAGGCGGATGGGATTCAACTCTCCAGCCACCATAGTCGTGGGTTCAGTGAGCGGCCAATTGCGGCAGATAAACTATTGGGAGTCTCCTGCCACACGCTGGGCCAACTTCAGCATGCGGTGAAAATGGGTGCGGATTTTGCGCTGCTTTCACCCGTACTGAAAACCGCAACCCACCCAGATGCGGAGCCACTTGGTTGGCGCCAGTTTGCAGCACTGGTTGCGCAGGTACCACTGCCCGTCTACGCACTGGGTGGTATGGATACTTCCCTAGAAGGTAAAGCGCATCGATGTGGTGGACAGGGGATTGCGGCAATTAGTGCTTTATGGGGTGTGTGATTACGACTCACTATCCAGTGGGTTGACAGGGGTCGGTTCACCCTTGATTCGGTGTCCTTCGCTTGCCCACTCACCCAGGTCAATTAGTTTGCAGCGCTCGCTACAAAAGGGACGCCAGCGAGACTCAGCTTCCCATTTGACACTCTTTTGACAGGTGGGGCATTTTACTTTGATGATGTTCATAATCCGCTCAGTGTAAGTTGAAAATTAACGGGTTTGTTTGCCTGTTGAGGGCGCGAGGTGATCGATGCCTCCATAAAACGAACCGTAAAACGGTGGCGGCCACCACTCACCTCAGGAAAGGTATTATCTTCTGCACTGACACCAATTCTAATCATTTGGTAGTGGTGGCTGCTATCCAGTGTCTGTTGGAAAAAGCCATTATCAGCAAATTTTTGCTGCGGCGACGAGCTTTCACGGATAAGCTTGATGAGCAGATCATTGGCGTGGCGTACCGGGCGTAGCAGTTGATGCCATAATTTAAGGTCGTATTGGCGGTTTTCAACCGATTGTTCCAGCCAGAAATGGAGCATCGGCAAGTCAAAGTCACAGGTGCCCCCCGCAATAGCTGAACGCTGCTTGATATTGTTGATCAGCTCATTTTGACGTAACGCCTGCCCCAGTACGCCGCTGATGCCAATGAGCTGATCGGAGTAGCGCTCTAGCTGCTGGAGAATGGTATCCAATTGTTTTTTGTCGACTTCTGGTCGCTCTTTTAGCTGAGCCAAGGCGTTGCTTTGGCGCTCCATCTCTTTAATATATTCAGTTTTCAAATCTGCACGGTTAAGTACCTCGAGAATATCGATCAGCGCGCTGAGAGCACCGCGGCTATCCCAGCAGGTCTGGCCTGCAAGAAAGTGATCACTTTGCTGAAAGAGTAACTCCAGGCGCAACAAAGTGCGCACTCGTTCATTGAGAGGTTGTTCGTAGTAGACCATTTTTTGCACAAATATATCCGATGGTGAAGCGATTTGTGCGATTGTCTAACACTTTGGAGCTTCTGACAAATGCTTGTCAGCCAGTTTCAAGTATTTCAGGTGCAGTTGTTGTATTTTTTCTTGCAGATCATTGATGCTGCCACTGTTCTCAATGGTGTCGTCGGCAGCTTGTAGGCGCTCTTGCCGATTGACTTGTGAATCAAGAATGGCGCTGGCTGATTTTTCATCAATATGGTCTCTCTGCATTGTGCGTTGCAGTTGTTGCTGTTCTGGAGTATCAACCACTAAAATCCGATCCAGCCTGTTTTTCCAGTTGCTCTCTAGTAGTAGTGGGATGCTCAAAATGCAGTAGGGTACATTGCGGCATACGCTATTGCTCCTCTCCAGCATTCGCTGTCGAATGAGCGGGTGCAAAATGGCCTCCAGTTGCTTACGTTTTTCCGGGCTGGAGAAGATGATCTCACGCAGCTCTCGGCGCTTCAGCTGGCCACGGTTGTCGACTACCTGCTTACCAAACAGCGTGCTTATTTCTTGCAGTGCAGGTTGCCCGGGGGCAGTGATCTCCCGCGCAATGAGATCGGCATCAATAATGGGTATGCCCAGTGAGGAGAAGTGTTTTGTTACCGTGGTTTTCCCTGAGCCAATACCACCGGTTAAGCCTATTTTTAGCATACGATTTATATTTTGCAGGCTAGGCTAGCCCTGCAAACTCCAGGTAAGCCTGGTTGATTTCAGCTCCCCAGATAAGCGTTATCCAGCCAGCCGCAGCTAGGTATGGGCCAAATGGAATGGGGATATTGCGATCCCGGCCACGGGCGAGGATCAGCGTAATGCCAACGACAGCACCCACAATACTGGAGAGTAGAATAATCACCGGCAGTAGTTGCCAGCCCATCCAGGCACCCAGCACGGCCAACAACTTGAAGTCGCCGTAGCCCATTCCCTCTTTTCCGGTGAGTAGCTTGAAGAGCCAGTAGACTGACCAGAGAACCAGATAGCCGGCGGCAGCACCGATTAGGCTGGCGTGGCTATCGACAAATACCCCACCTAGGCTAATGAGCAGCCCAAGCCAGAGCAGTGGCAGGGTGATGTTGTCGGGTAGCAGCTGATGGTCAAAATCGATCATGGTCAGGGCAATTAAAGACCAGCTGAAAATCATTGCTGCAAGTGCTTGCCAGCCTGCACCAAAATGCCATGCAACGATAGCGGTCATGATAGCGCAGACCAACTCAACGGTCGGGTAGCGAATGGATATTGGATTTTGGCACGAGCTGCACTTGCCACGCAGTAGCAGATAGCTGATTAGCGGGATATTCTCCCACGGGCGAATCTTGTGATTGCAGTGTGGGCAGCGTGATGCTGGAGTGGCGAGGTTGAATGGTGTAGCGGCTTTCTGCTCTGTATCGGGTTCTAGCAGTGTGAGGCATTGGCTGCGCCACTCGATCTCCATTATTTTGGGCAGGCGGTGGATAACTACATTTAAAAAGCTACCCACCAATAGCCCTAACACGGCACTCAGCGCGGTAAAAAGGCCGGGGCTTTGCTGTAGTTGCTCTATCAAAAAATTCATCGTTAGACAACGGAACCCATTTTGAAAATAGGCAGGTACATGGCGATAACCAATCCACCAATGATGATGCCGAGAAAAGCCATGATGAGCGGCTCCAGTAGGCTGGTGAGGCCATCAACCGCATCATCAACTTCTGCTTCATAGAAATCGGCAATCTTCTCCAGCATGCCATCTAACGCGCCGGTCTCTTCGCCAATGGAGACCATCTGCAACACCATATTGGGGAAAAGCTCGGCCTGTCGCATACAAATGGTCAGCTGTTGGCCAGTGGCGACCTCATCACGCATCACCGCAATCGCTTCTCCATAAAGGCTGTTGCCAACAGTGCCGGATACGGTATCCATCGCCTCTACCAGCGGCACACCGGCTGCAAACATGGTTGAGAGGGTACGGGCAAAACGTGCAATGATCGATTTCTCCAAAATGGTGCCGATGATAGGGAGCTTCAGAACAATCCGATCGAGCAAGCGATTAAACTGTTTGGAGCTGGCTTTTAGTTTTTTTAAGATAATGGCAATGACCACGATGACGCCAAAGACAAGATACCACGTCTCCTGAAGAATTTCGGAGAGGTCTACTACAAACTGGGTCAATGCCGGGAGTTCGCCCCCAAAGTTTTCAAACATTGACTGGAACTGGGGTACCACAAAAATCAGTAGAATCGCGGTAACTACAAAGGCGATGACTATCACTGCGATGGGATAGAACATGGCGCTTTTTACTTTTGACTTGATCGCCTCACTTTTTTCCATGTAGGTGGCGAGTCGGTGTAGCAAGCCTTCAAGAATACCCGCCTGCTCGCCCGCCGCCACCAGATTGCAAAATAGCGTGTCAAACTGTTTGGGGTGTTTCGCTAGCGCCTCGCCCAAGGATAAGCCCCCTTCAATATCACTTTTCACCACCAGCAGCAGTGCTTGCATGGTGGGGTTGTCATGTCCCTTGGCAACAATTTCGAATGACTGTACCAGCGGCACACCGGCAGACATCATGGTGGCCAGTTGTCGGGCAAAGATGGTGATATCTTTGGTGGTTATTTTTCTCTTTCCCCCAGCGCCGCCAAAGAGAGGTTTTGGCTTCTTTTTTACCTTGGTGGGTTTTATCCCCTGGCGGCGAAGCTCCGCTTTAATCAGTGCAATGGATGCGCCGTCCATTATCCCTTTAACGGGGTGGCCATTTTTGTTAATGCCTTCCCAGGTAAAAGATCCCGATGGTTTTTTAGCATCTTTGGCCATGATGATTAGTCCTTGGTTACACGGTTGATTTCTTCAAGGCTGGTTTTACCCTGTAAAACTTTTTTCAGGCCGGACTCTCTGAGATCGGGGATCTTCTCGGCCCTGGCCTGGTCAGCAATTTGGATGGCGTTTCCCCCTTCCATTATGATGCGGCCTATCTGATCTGAAATAGGCATGACCTGGTAGATGCCCACACGCCCTTTATAGCCGTCACTGCAGTGATCACAGCCCACCTGCTTATAAAGGGTAATCTCTTTGGTTTGTACTTTGCTTACCTGCTCAGTTGTAAAGCCTTCAGCGAGTAGCGTTTCGGAAGGAATGTCAGCCGGTTGTTTGCATTTTTCGCAAATACGCCGAGCCAGACGCTGGGCAATAATAAGCGTGACCGCAGAGGCAATATTGAAGGGTGCGATGCCCATATTCATCATGCGGGAGAGTGTTTGCGGGGCATCATTGGTATGCAGAGTGGAGAGCACCAGGTGACCGGTTTGAGCCGCTTTGATAGCGATTCCGGCGGTTTCAAGGTCACGTATCTCACCCACCATGATCACATCGGGATCCTGGCGTAGAAATGCTCTGAGTGCTACCGAGAAGGTGAGCCCCACTTTTTCATGCACATTAACCTGGTTGATGCCATAGAGGTTAATTTCAGCCGGGTCTTCAGCGGTGGAAATATTGCGATCCTCGGTGTTTAAAATATTGAGGCCGGTGTAGAGAGAGACCGTTTTACCGCTGCCGGTGGGGCCGGTGACCAGAATCATCCCATAGGGCTTGGCCAGCGCATTTAGGTAGAGCTGTTTCTGCTCCGGTTCGTAGCCGAGGGCATCGATGCCGAGGCTGGCACTGCTCGGATCGAGAATTCGCATGACAATTTTTTCGCCAAACAGTGTTGGGCAGGTGTTAACACGAAAGTCGATCGCACGTTTTTTGGAAAGCTTCATTTTAATGCGGCCATCTTGAGGAATGCGCCGCTCGGAGACATCCAGTGATGCCATGACTTTTATGCGAGCCGATACCCGTCCCGCCAGGGCGATGGGGGGTTGAGCCAGCTCATGCAGCATGCCGTCGATGCGTAGACGAACACGAAACTGTTTCTCATAGGGTTCAAAGTGAATATCAGAAGCTTCTCTGTTGATGGCATCAAGCAGTACTTTATGGACAAAACGCACCACCGGGGCGTCATCAATATCGACATCGGTACTGGTATCAGGCTCTTCATTGCCAGAGCTGATGTCGAGATTATCCAGATCGCTATCACCGAAATCGGCCAGCGAGGTGTCAGAGGCTTCGAGCATCTCATCGATGCGTTGCTGCAATTTGTCATCTTCAACCAAGATCGATTCAATGGCCAGTCCGGTATTGAATTTTATCTCATCGATCGCCTGGGTGTCGGTGGGGTCGGAGACCGCAACAAAGAGATAATTACCACGCTTGCTAATGGGCAGGCCGCGGTGTTGGCTAATTAACTTGGGGTCAACCAGCTTGATGATATCAATATTGATATCAACCTCATTGATATCCAGTAGCGGCATGCCAAATTCATTCGATGCCAGCTGGGCTAAGTTCAGGCTGGAGACGATCTCTTCCACGGCAAGATGGTTTACCAGCGTCCGCTTTGCTTCCTGCGCATCGTGTTGTGCTTTTTTCGCGACGGCTTCATCGATGAAACCGTCCATTACCAATCGACGAGCCAGTCCGCTGAGTCTTATCTGTTCACTGCCCATATATACTTCTATGTGAGGTTTTAGATGATAGTTTTTCAGTATACTTGCTGGGGCTGCATATTACACCCTCGGCGTACCCCGCAGCATATAGCTTGCCGCTGCTCTGTCTACTGGTTGGGAAGGTTATCGGCGCTTGCGGAAAAAAGTAAACGCTCTCTGCGCTTCGATTAACCTATATTTCTCTTTGCGCTGTTGCGGGAGAAAATGACAACCATAGCGGCACTCAGGAGTGAGACCAACAGCGCCACCCCGCGAGCAGTGAGTGCAGCGGCTACACCCGCTTCAAAATTTCCATGTAGCAGTGAGGTAAAAAAGCCGCTGAGCAACTCTGAAATCCCCATATTTCCAGGGATTATATTGATAACCAGCGAGATAAACTTGAGTGATGTGTAGAGCATTATAAGCTCGGTACTCACGGGAACATTGAAGGTTGTAAACAGAATGGCAAACAACAGTGCGTTGCTGAGAAGAATTGAAAGATTAATGAGTGAACTTGAGACTAACAGGCGGCGGTTACGGGCTAACTGAAAAAAGGCAGTGGCTAATGATTTGAGCCATGGCTGGCTCACTCTTGCAACAAGGTGCTGTTGAAAGTGCCAAGCCAGGGTCAGCAAGATAGGCAGCACTAGGAGTATTATGAGTGGGTAGGGTAGATAGTCAGAACTCTGTTTATAGAGGTAAACAGAGAGTGCAATCAGTGCAATCAGAGTGAAGCAGCTGAGGCGGATTATAAGCTGAAACCCAGCAATGGCAACGGTGTCGCTGTAGTCGATGTTGTGCTGCTTTTTGAGGTAGAGACTTTTGAGCGCGGTGCCCCCTTGTGCGGGGAGCAACATATTGGCGGTGCCGCTAAGAATGCCCACGGGAAGCCAGGTTCGCCATGATAATTGAGTGCCAAGACAAGAGAGCATGAGGGGTAGTAATACAGTCTGCAAGCCGAGCTGAATGACGGTGAGCAGGAGCAGTGCCGCAATGGTTGACGCGGGCAGCTCGATAACCGGTTGGAATAGCTCGCGAATACTCCAGGCGTAGCCGAGGATTGCGAGCCACAGCACGATACTGACTATCTTTGTTGTCGTGGGTGTGAGAGAAAACGCCACCTTCTTCAAGGAGCCTCTGAATAGACCCATTTACATTTCGACGCGAGTTCGGAGCTGCTTTAAAGATTCCATTTGAGTCAAATAGTACCTGAATGCCAGCTGTTTTTGGTCAAGAATTGCTT
Organism: Gammaproteobacteria bacterium; assembly: GCA_021647245.1. Lineage (NCBI taxonomy): Bacteria > Pseudomonadati > Pseudomonadota > Gammaproteobacteria > Gammaproteobacteria bacterium. Next base: position 17,431 of record JAKIVC010000013.1, on the reverse strand, counting down.
GGGAGTGTGCTGCAATATCCATACTCTCAAGCCACTTTATGGCGCACGCTCCTCCTTCTCTGTTATCAACCGGAAGTTGCTTCAAAGTTGACATTCGCAAGCCGTGCCACAGTTGAAATGTAGGTAGCCCCAAGGAGCAGGCGGCGACGCAGCCATGCAGCCGGGTGGAGAGTATGGCATCAAACTGTTGGTATGTTTCGAGCAGTGATTCACCACTGCTAATGGTGTTGATTTTTGTGTCGGCAGCGACTGTTTTTAAATATTCAGCATCTTTTTTTGAGTGGCAAATCAGCTCGACATTGGCAAAATGCTGTCGAACTTTATGAAAAGTGTTTATGGCATATTCGAAGCCCGATCTATTCATGCGAATCAGATTGCTGTGGGGGGCTTGTAGTGTGATACCAATTTTGTTGAGCGAGTGGCGTGGTGCTGTTTGGTCTGAGCAGAAGAAGGCAGGGCAAGGGGCCTGCTGGGGTTGATATGGCGTAAAGCAGCTTGCAGTCTGCTGATCTCGCACGATAAAGAGCTCAGTGAGCTGGCGCAGAATCTGGTCAATTTTTTGTGTGGCGACGGGGGGTTTGGAGCTACCAACACCCAAAAATGCGCAATGAATGCGCTGCTTTATAATGTAGCGTAGTAGCGGGTCATTGCTACGATCGGTTTGCCGCAGTCGCAGTATTCGGGCCAAAAAACGGGCGCTATAGGGGCCTTTTAACAGATCACCCAGGCTTGGGAATTCTGAGCACCACTCAGGCGTACCTGCAAAAATAACGTAGTCAATGGCTTGTGGGTGGGCACTACTCAGGGCATCTATGCGCTGTTGTTTATGGGCAGGGTTGCGGTCGTAAACTCTCTTCTGATAGCGGATGCCAGCGGCCGCCAGTAGTCGCTCGATGCCCATCAGAATCACCTCATCTCCGGGGTTAAATTGCTGTGTGGTTGAGAACAGAATAGTGGGTAATTTAGGCATGGAGTGGCTATGATCATTCGAGTTAAGGTTGTTTCTTTTGCACCGAGAAGTAGACATTGGCACCCTCTCCCACATCGCTAGCGAAGTGGCCACTGCATCGCGTACTGCCATCACTCTCAATGATCTGGTAATGGTAACCGAAATCCTTGAGTAAAGCCCAAAGTTGTTCTGGCGTGTAGTCAAAGCGCGCTGTCCAGAGTGGATTAACCTCGAGTAGTAGTTCTGGCTGGTGTGATTTAAGCAGCTTGCGGGCACCTTTTAATACCAACATTTCCGCACCCTCTACATCACATTTGATCAGATCAATTGAGGTGATGGCGTGGTGCTCTATATAGTGGTCGAGGGTGGTGGCCGCTACCGGGGTTCCTTTTGCTGGCGAGCTATGCTTGGATCGAATGATATGGTTGAGTGGGTGCCCAAGTTGCTGGGTGCTGAATATCTCGCTGCCACAGCGGTCGCTTACTACCCGCTGGTTTAGTTTGACGTGTGATTTGAACCGGTTACGCTCAATGTTTTTGTCTATATTGCTGTAGGCGAAGGCACCCGGCTCAAAAGCGTGAATGCTGATGCCGGGATAGCGATGGGCCGCGTGAAGTGTGAACCAACCAATATTGGCTCCAATATCAATGAAGGTGCTGCTGTTGTTGAGCTGTTCAAGTAGTCGCTGTGTGATTTCGGGTTCATACTCACCGCGGTAGATGCAAGGCTCAACCCCGGCGCCGGGGATTTCCGTGATATATCGTATCTCCAGCCCATTGGGTAGTGTCACCCACGCTTCACCCGCCTCGAAGATGACCCTTTTGAATGCCTGCTTATGGCTGATGTTACACCCCCGCTTCATCCACTCGGTGAGTTCAAACTGCCGGCTTCTTTCAGCGTCGAACAGTGCAGCATAGAGTTTTCGCAGCGGCGTGAACTGTTTTAGTTGGTTTGCCAGCATGTGCAGTAGTGATCTAAATCTATATTTCATCGGTTGTTCAATACCCCTTCAGCGGCGGAAGGTGATTATATACCTGTTGAGGGGTAATGTGCTCGAGGCACTCTCTATCGGGGCAGTGTATGGCTTTTTCTGGGTTCATTTGGTTGTCGAAGCAGGGGCGGCAGGCTAGTTTGCTCTCCAGCGCGATGGCACCGTTGAGTGCCGGGCCAGTGAGCAAGGCGGAGGTTGGCCCATAGAGACAGAGTGTTGGGGTTTTCATGACGGTGGATAAATTGGCAATGCCGCTATCATTGCCAACAACGGCGTGTGCTTGAGAGATGAGTGCGAGCGCATCGGGCATTGAGGTTTTATCGACCAAGTTTTTAACACGCTGTTGTTGGGTGGTATGGCGAAGAATAGATTGAGCCTGCGCTTGGTCATCGTCACCACCGCCCAGTATGACCCATTGAAAATGAGCACCCAGATTGATCAATTCGGCGTAGTGGTGGGCAGGCCAAAAGCGCCACTGGGCATTTCGCCCGCCCCCCGCACCCAGAACAATGTAGGGGCGGTTAATATCATACTGTTGTAGTAACTGGGTGACCTCATCCGCGCTGTTGCTAGCAATAAAGGGCGGAGGGGTGAGCGATTGGTATTGTGGTTCTGCGGCATAGAGCTGGTGTAGGGTAAGGCGGTTCTGCTCGTCGCCCGCATCAACAGGATTATTGATGGCTGACTTTTGCAGCCAGTTGGGTTGTGTGTGAATGCCTACTCTTTTGTGGCAGCCAGACAAGCGGGCGAGCAGCAACATATCAGGCTGGTTGGATAAAAAACTGATTACGATGGCCTGATAATGCTCTTGTCTGATCGCCTGAAGGCGATTTAGCCAGCGAAACAGGTAACGGATCAGGCCAATGCCACCAAGTTGGCGCTTTAAATAGTGAACATCGCCAATCAGTTGGTTGTGTGAAAGTAGCTGATTGCCTGCATTGGGGTAGGGGATAACCAGGTCAATTTTCTCTGCACCGTATTTAGCCAGCAGTGCGGTTAGCGAGGGGTAGATAAAGCACCAGTCGCCAATGCCAGAAGGGCCAAGGTAGAGGATTTTTTTCATAAATTCAGTTGCTTGTTGTACTGCTGATTACCCAGTGCTCGCGCCATCCAACCATTACACCAGCGCAACAGGGTAAAGCGTTTGGTGAAGTGCTTGGTCTGCTGGTAATAGAAGCGCCCCTCGGGGTGGTACATGTTATCCAGCGTCCAACGGGTGATCTTTTCCGCCAGCCCTGGGTACTGTTGCGGGTGGCGCGAGAAGGTGAGAATCCCCTGGGCGGCACCATGAATGTCGTGGGGGAAATCCACATCGTGCATCCAGCGGGGCGAACCGTCGGGGTTGAAGAGCTTTTCGGCGTAAAACGCTAGGCCGTTATCGTAGTTTTGTTGCCACTGATAATCGGCTGTTGCATCCATATAGCGTTGCAGCGCATCGAGAATGAAACCGGTGTGGTAGTTGTCGTGGCTGATGCGCGAGTCGGTGGGTGGGTCGGTATACCACCAGGCGTGATAATCGGTCTGCTGGTTGATCACATAGCGCACCAGACGTTCGGCAGTTTGTTGGTGTTTACTTTCGTTGCTAAGGGCATTGTGTTGGGCGATGACGGTGCCGATCAAGATGCTGACATCCATGACCCGCATACTCATGGGCATTGGCATATAACCTAGGCAGAGTTCATTTTTTTGATCTTTGAGTGGGGTTAAATCATTGAGTAAAAACTGCAGGGTGCTGGCGACGATCTCCAAGTAACGAGGGTTTTGGCTGCATCGATACCCCTCTAAAAATGCTTCGCAGACAAAGCAGCTGACGACCGCGTTGGGGGTGTTAGTGGGTGCGTAAAAGCCAGGGTCCTGCCACGGGTAGTGGTAGCCCCAACAGCTTCCCGACCAGTTGCCGGGTGAGCGGTTTTGTTCTATCAGTGTGAGTAGCTGTTCAGCTTCAGCAAGGTGTTGTGACTGGTTAGAGACACGGTAGCGATCAAACAAGCCCATGGCAAAAAGTGCCAGCCCCTTGGGGTTGTACACCTTGGGGTTAAGCAGTAGTGGGCGCAGGTTAAGCGGTGAGCGCATCACCCCCTGAATGGCAACCAGCCGTGGCCATTTTGACCAGCCCAGGCTGGCTTTTAGCAGTGGGCTATTCAGGCCATCATGTTTGTTATAGCCGCGCCATGTTTGCTGGCGGCTGTAGTTATAGAGCTGGTCGAGGACCGCCTCTATCTCACTGTTTTCAACTGGCATCTTTACCTTCAAATTGCATCATCCACATATGGGTCAATAACATAAGGTAAAGCATGAAGTAATGCCAGCGCAGTCCGGTGCGAGGGGGGTGTTTTTGTACCCAATCGATAAATGTGTAGTTGAACAGCCCATGCCGCTCAGTGATCTCCTGATTTAACCAACGCTCGGCAATGGGTTTGAGCTGCTGATGAAAGAAGTGCGGTGAGTCCAGTTGAAAGCCGCTTTTAGGGCGTTGCAGAATTTCAGCAGGTAACAGCTCCTTTATGACCTGGCGCAGATACCCTTTAGCGCCCCCGCTCATTAGCTGCTCCGGGCGGAATTGCTGCATATGGGCAATCAAGGGAGCATCTACAAACGGGGTACGTACTTCAACTCCGACCGCCATGCTGACGCGATCTTCCTGCCAAAGCAGGTCGTTGACCATCTTGTTATGCAGCTCAAATTGCGCCATTGAGGCGATGGGAGATGCTGTTTTAGGCCAGCGCCGTTCGAGCAGTTCAAAGCTATTGTCGAGTGGCTGATCCAGCATTCTCGGGCCGTAGATCTGCCGGCGCATTTTGGGGTTATCCCATACATTGCGTAACAGGCCATAGAGCTGAGGCCAGTTGCCCAGCTGTTGCAACATCTGCATCGCCCGCTGGGGTTCGCTCCAGGGGGTGCGTTGCAGGGTGCTTATTAGCTGGTTGCCCAGCGCCCCCAGTGGCTGGCTGGCCAACCTGGGGAGCCAGCGGCTGAGGTGCTGGCATTGGTTGAATATTTTATGGGCATTGTAGCCGAAAAACAGCTCATCTCCACCCAACCCAGAAAGCACCACTTTAACCTCTTTGCTCGCCAGCTGCGCCAGCTGACTCACTTGCAGGGCGTTGACCTTGGGTGTCTCCAGATGCCAGACCAGACTCAGTAACTGCTGCTCCAGGTCGCCACCAATCTCACCTTGTTGATTTTGAATGTTTAAGAGCTGAGCACTGCTTGCGGCGTTGATCGCTTCGTTTGGGTCATCACCCACCGCCAGGGTAAAGCTGCGCAGCGGCTGTTGTTGCACCGCAATGGCAGCGATGGTGGCGGAATCAATGCCACCGGAGAGGTAGCAGGCCACCTCTACATCGGCGGTGAGGTGTTGCTCTACGCTGTTGCGAAGCTGTGACAGCGTGTCGCCGGTGGTTGTGGCGGTAGGTTGAATCAAGTGCTGTTGCAGTACACCGCTGGGTTGCCAGCTTAATACCGTAGCGGGGGGAAGTTGTGAAACCCCTTTAAACAGGCTGATACTCCCTGGCAGGTAGCGGAAGTTCATTAGCTGGTGCAGTGCATTATGATCTAGCTGGCTCTTTTGTGGCTGGCAGGCGGGCAGTGCTTTGGCCTCTGAAGCAAAGTAGAGCTGCCCCCCCTGATGCTGAATAAACAGCGGCTTGATACCCTGTGGATCACGCACCAGAAAGCCCTGCTTAAGCTGATTGTCCCACAGGGCGAAGCTGAACATACCGCGTAGCCGCGAAAACCCCTGCCAGCCATCGGCACGGTAGAGCTCGAGAATTACCTCGGTATCGGAGTGGTGCTGAAAGGTGTGGCCTCGCTCGGCTAATGTTTTGCGCAGTGCTTGATAGTTGTATATTTCACCGTTAAAAATGATGCAGTAACGTCCATCGTGGCTGTGCATCGGTTGCTGACCACCATTGGGGTCGATAATAGCAAGGCGGCAGTGGCCTAATGCCGCGTGGTCAAACAGTTTTATACCCTCACCATCTGGGCCGCGATGGATAAGGGTGCGGATCATCGACCTGAGTGATGTCTCTGCATCGGCGCTGATCGGGGCAGCGGAAAACCAGCCGGCAATGCCACACATGTTACGACTCCAGTGAGGCTTGGTAGTGTTGCAGCGGCGCTGGAAAGGTGGTGATACAGTGCGTGACAAACCGTGCAACGTCGATGGTTTCGTTCAGTAGTTGCTGGCGAGCCTGCTGCCAATGGCTTTCGGGGTGGGCTAACAGCTCATCAATACTCTTTTCAAGCGCAGACCACTCAATGGTGTGCAGGTTTTTTACCAAGCCAAACTGCTGCTCCTGTTGGGTGGTGTAGCCGCGTCCGGTCTCAGCCGCGTAGAGTGCCGGTACACCTAATACGGCACACTCTGAGGCCATGGTGGCGCTTTCGCCAATAAATAGCCGGCTATACGCCATCACATGATGAACTTGATTTATATTGCCCTGATAACGGTAGCGATCCATCGCCGGACTGAGTGGAGCCTCTGAGGAGATTAACACCTTACCCAGGGGGCTGAGTTTGTTAATTAACTTTTCCAGTAGTGCCTCACTCCAGCCATTTTCACCCACATCATGGTTGGCTTGCCAAGAGACCAGGCGCAGAAAAAAAGTATCCGCTGTATCGCTGAGGCCATTTTCTATCGCAACTTCGCGCTCAGCAGTGAAGTAATGAGGGTGCAGGTAGCTGAGTTCGTGATAGCCGTGATAGCGAATATGCCGCTGCTTGGGGAGCCAGGCGTGGTAGCAGTCGGGCACGATAACAGCAGAAGCGAGTGGGTAGGTGATAGCGTTTTGCAGGGTGGCATTTTCCGTATCGTAAAAAACCAGTGACGGTACGCCGGTCAGCTTACCCACATGGGCGATAAAAACGCCGCCAATGGCCGCCATGATGTCGGGTTTAGTTTTTTTTACCACCTTAAGCAGTGCCATGTCCCGGCAGATCAGCTCCTTGCCGAGGGCAAAGAGGCCGCCTTTGCCTAAAGCTGAAAGTGGGTGGTGCTCCAGCCCCATGCCGTCCAGCAGTGCCAGCGCACACTCCTTATCTCGGCTGGTGATGATGATCTCATGCCCATCGGCCTGTAGCTGCCGGATTGGCTGGTGGAAGAAGTGAACATGAGCGGGGTGGCCAATATCAATTAATACCCTCATTTGCGGTTTTTGTCCTGATAAAGTAGCGCGGTGATCTGCTCTGAAATCAGGCCGATTAGAAAGATAATCACCGCACTGCTTAGCAGCATGGCACTCATATTGGTAAAGCGACCTTCAGTAAAAAAGGTGTAGGCGTAGTAACTTAAGCCAATAGCGCCGTGTAGCAGGCTAATGGGAATAAACAGCTTGAGCGGCGAGTAGAGGGTGCCCACTTTGAAAATGATCAGCAGAAAACGTACGCCATCCCGCCAGATATTAATGTGGCTTTTTCCTTTTCGCTGCTGCACATTAATCGGCAGGTAGGCCACCGCATAACCGGCGCGGAAAAAAGCCATGGTGCTGGTGGTGGGGTAAGAGAAGCCGTTGGGTAGCAGGTGGAGGAACTCACGAAACTTGTCGGCGCGTACCACACGAAAACCGGAGGTGAGATCTTTTACGGTATGCCCAGTCATCCAGCTGGCCAATCTGTTGTAAACACCGTTTGCCAAGAGCCGCCCAATACCCGCCTGCCCTTTACGGTCACGGGCACCCACCACCATATCGTACCCCTGATCCAGCTTGTCCAGTAGTGGCTGAATCTCTTTTGGCTGGTGCTGCCCATCCGCATCCATAAACAGCAAAATATCGCCACTGGCGGCACGTGCACCGGATTTTATCGCCGCACCGTTGCCTATGGAGTAGGGGTGGGTGATTACCTTTACGTTGTGTTGAGAGCATATCTCTGTGGTGTTGTCGCTTGAGCCATCGTTGATAATAATAATTTCAGCGTCAGGATGGGCTTTTAGGAGTAACGGAAGAAGGTGCTGTAGCGAGGCGGCTTCATTTTTGGCGGGGATGATGATAGAGAGCTTATTGGACAGTGTGCTTATCATGGGAATGATCTTGGCAGTGGTAAAAGAGTGGCTGATGTTAACACCCTAATCCCCAGCGAGGAACAGCGTCGTCACAATATCAGCCAGTAAGCGGGTAAGGCCCTATTTTTAAAGCAGCTGCAGATACAAAAAAAGCCCCCTCAAGTTATTGAGGGGGCTTTCTGTCGGGTGGGTTTAAATCAAACCCTGTGCGGCATTAACGACATGTGGCAGGACGGTATTTCACATCATTGGTGCTGTTAGTAGCGCAATCCCACTCAATTGAGCCACCGGCAGGAATGGTGCCTGCAACCAGTGCAGCCCCCCCTGTTTCTGGAGTAAGTACGATGGTGTTACCACCCGCTGCTGCGGTATAGGATATGGTGATTTGGCCATTCGCTCCGTCAATGGCGAGACCAGCTACCGCATCAGTGACAGCGGGGGCGGTCCAGCCTTCGCTTAGTGGATTTACGGCTTGCGCGGCATTTTCAGCAACGGCGATTTTGGCACCTGCGGCAAGACTAAGCCCTTCGGTTACTTTGGCGCGTACGGTATAATCTTGATAGGCAGGCAGTGCTACTGCTGCCAGAATGCCGATGATCGCTACAACGATCATGAGTTCGATGAGGGTGAAGCCTTGTTGTTTTTGTATGATCATGATGTGTTCTCCACGGTGATGATTAATTCAAAGTTGCTACTTACCCTTAGAGACTGCTTGTGCCCTTCGGGTGGCAGTGACTTCGGAATCGGCTGATTGCCTTGCTTGTGTAAGCTGCACTCAGTGTGCCAAGTTGTCTTTTTGAAATCAAATGTTTTATTTTGTTTTGAGAACTCTTTCCTTTTCAGGGTGTTGCGCTGGTTTTATTGTCTGATTTCGGTTGCGATCTGTCTGTATTGATGTTAGATAGTGTGACAATTTTTGTCAGCTTCCGCCCCGCTGTGGCGATACCTTGTGGCGTAGTGACCCTCTATTTTATTGTATTTATTGTGGTATCTATTCCATGTCGAGTTTTTTGAGGCGATAGCGCAGGGCGCGGAAGGTGATGCCGAGTAGCTCGGCCGCCTTGGTTTTGTTGTGGCGGGTTTTTTCCAGGGCTTTTTGAATCAGCTCCCGCTCGATGGACTCCAGGTGCTCCTCCAGCTGGATGTTGTCATTGGCGGCGATGGCGGTGGTCTGCTGCTGTGGCGGGTTGGTGGTTGTGGTGGTCTCTGTTGGGCTTGGTCTTTCAACTGGCGGCGGTAGTTGCAGGTCGCTGAGGATGACCTCTTCTCCTTCGCAGAGGGTTAAGGCGCGTTCAAGGGTGTTTTCCAGTTCGCGGACATTGCCAGGGAAGTGGTATTGATAGAGTGCGTGCTTTGCTTGTTCAGTGAGTTGTGGCGGGGTGATGTTTGCCTGTTGGGCGAGCTTATTGATAATGTGCTCCGCCAGCTGTGGGATATCCTGCTGACGCTCGCGCAGCGGTGGAACTCGTAGTTCAATCACGTTGAGTCGGTAGAAGAGATCCTGGCGAAACTTTCCACTCTCTACCAGTTTGGCGAGATCTTTGTGGGTGGCGCAGAGAATGCGTACATCGGTGGAGAGCTCTTTGTCACCGCCCACCGGGCGTACCGCTTTCTCTTGGATGGCGCGCAGTAGCTTCACCTGCATGTGAAACGGCAGGTCGGCTACTTCATCCAGAAAAAGTGTGCCGCCATCGGCGGAGAGAAAAAGCCCCGGTTTATCGGCAATAGCACCGGTGAAGCTACCCTTTTTGTGGCCGAAAAATTCGCTCTCCATCAGTTCACCGGGTATTGCGCCGCAGTTAACCGGGATGAAGGGGCCTTCGCTTCGTGGTCCTTTATCGTGTATCAGCCGGGCGACCAGCTCTTTGCCAGTGCCGGATTCACCGCTGACATAAACCGGCGCCTGGCTGCGCGAGAGCTTGGCAATCATTGAGCGGGTGGTGCGCATGACATCTGACTCGCCGAGCAGAGTATCTCGTGAGCGCCGATCTTTATCTGGCGTGTTATTTAGTTTGAGTGCTGATTTAACCAGGTTGCGTAAAATGGGTAGCTCAATCGGCTTTGAGACAAAGTCGAATGCGCCGTATTTGAGTGCCTGTACCGCTGACTCGACGTTGCCGTGTGCGGTGATTACCGCGCACGGCATCTCGGGCGCTTTGAGTTGCAGGTGTTCTACCAGGGTGAGCCCATTGCCGTCCGGCAGCCGCATATCGGTGAGGCAGATATGGAATTTGTGCTTCTGCAGCAGGCTGTAAGCCTCTTTGAGTGTGGCAGCGGTGAAGGATTCGATACCCATGCGCCCTAGGGTCAGCATCATCAGTTCGCGAATGTCGGGTTCATCATCAACAATTAAGGCCAGGTGGTTGCTCATAGTCTCTGCTGTGTAGTATCCAGGTTGCTGAAGGTGATTCGGAAGCGAGCGCCACGACTACTCTCTATATAGTCCAGTGTCGCGTGGTTGCATTCGCACAATTCTCTCGCAATGTAGAGGCCGAGTCCAGTGCCGCTGTTTTCGGTGGTGTAGAAGGGTTCGAAGATATGTTCCGCATCTGCCGGGCTAATGCCGGGGCCATGATCTTCTATATCGAGATAGGGGTGCTGGTGGGTTGGTGAGGTGCCATAGTGGAGCTCTACTTTCGGGGTGTCTGGGCAGTGACGGCTATGGTGTATGGCATTGTTGCAGAGGTTAGAGACGATTTGGTAGAGGTGGGTGGGGTCCATAGCAATGGTTTCATTGCTGTTGATGTGAATCGCTATATCATCTATGTCGATCGGGTTGCTGCTGATGAGTTCATCTAAAAAGGTCTCGAGCCACTCATCGACGACAATGGTTGTTGGCTTAAACTCTTCACGCCGGCTCAGTTGTAAAATGCTCTCAATGATGGTGTTCATGCGGCTGGAGTGGTTGCTGATGATTTCGATCAGGCGTTTATCTTCTTGCTCCAGTGCCGGGGATTCATCGAGCAGCTGTGCAGCATGGCTTATCGCTCCCAGCGGGTTGCGGATTTCGTGAGCAATGCTGGCAGTCAGTTGGCCGAGGGAGGCGAGCTTAAGGTGTTGTACTCGCTGGGAGAGGGCGGAGCTATCTTCTAGGAAAATAATAGTCCCCTGCTCTGCTTGGCTGCCCAGTAGTTTGAAGTGAGCGCTGATTTTACTGCCCTTTTGTGGTGTTTTAAAATGGCTATCGGGTTGCTGTTTTGTCTCTGCCCAGTGTTGGTAGTGTTGTTGTAGTGTGGCCGGCAGTTGGTTGAGGTGGACGCTCTTGTCTGGCAGCCCTAAAAGTTGCAGAGCCGTTTGGTTGACGAGGCGAATGCGTTGATTTTTGTCGATCACCAGCACGCCCGATTGTAGCAGCTGTATGACATGTTGATTTAGCTGGGCAAGGTTGGCCAGGTCAATGCCCCGCTGCTCGGCCAGCTGCTCACTTTCTTTTAGTCGGCGGTTAAGGGCGGTGCTGAGCAGCGCCACAGCAAAAAAAGTAGCTCCCAGCAGACCGGCCTGGGTGTAGTTAACGCTGAGCTGGTCAATTAATTGGCTGTAGCCTCGTTCGCCCAGTAATGCCAGTGTAGCGAAGGAGGCGATGAGGATGGCGCCGCGCTCGGGCAGTAGCAGCGCGGTACCGATGATGGTGATGATCAGCAGTATCTCTAAAGAACCTTCGCCGCTGTTAAGGGCGTGGGTGAGCGTGGTGATGGCGATGATGTCGATAATGGCGTAGAGGTAGACCTGGGTGCCGAAGCGGGGCTGCTGTTTGTGGGTGGTGATTAAACTGACCACTGAAAAAAGTAGAAACAGCAAGCTGGCATTCTGAAAAAGTGCCGAATGTGCTGTCTGCACGACGCTGTTGGTTGTGGGCAGTAGTGTGAGTCCGAAAAGTGTTGTTGCCAGAATGATGCGGAAGATGTTGAATAGGCGCAGGGTGCGCCAAGGATGAGCTTGCGATGACGCTACCGCCGGGTGTTGCACTAGTAGCGACGCTCCACACAAAAATTAAGCAGCTCATGGAGTGCATTGCGAAACGGCGAGTCGGGTAGGTGGCTGAGTGACTCTCTGGCAATTTCAGCTTGGCGCTGGGCAATTTCAGCGGTGTAGTCGATAGATCCGGTCGCAGTGATTGCTTCACTGACCTGGTCAATTAAACTACGATCGCCGTTAATGATGGCGTTGCGAATGGTCTCCCGTTGCTGCTCGGTGCCGGTACGCATGGCGTATATTAGGGGAAGGGTCGGCTTGCCTTCGGCCAGGTCATCGCCTACATTCTTGCCCATCTCCTCAGCGGTGGCACTGTAATCCAGTACGTCATCTATTAATTGGTAAGCAATGCCCAGATGCAAGCCAAAGTTAGCCATCGCTTTCTCTTGTGCTTGGCTGCTGTTGCTGATGACCGCGCCGAGTTGTGTGGCGGCTTCAAATAGTTTGGCTGTTTTGCAGCGATTGGCTGCCATGTAGCTCTCTTCGCTGGTATCCGGGTTGCGACTGTTGAGTAGCTGCATCACCTCACCTTCCGCAATGGTGTTGGTGGTGTGGGACATGATCCCCATAATCCGCATGCTGTCGAGTGCTACCATCATCTCAAAGGCACGCGAGTAGAGGAAATCACCCACCAAGACGCTGGCCTGGTCACCCCAGATGGCATTGGCCGTTTCTGATCCACGACGTAGCAGTGAGTTGTCCACCACATCGTCGTGCAGCAGGGTTGCGGTGTGAATAAACTCGACAATGGTGGCAAGATTGATGTGGTCACTGCCCTGATAGTCAAAGGCGCGTGCCGTCAGCAGCAGCAGCATTGGGCGTAGGCGTTTGCCACCACTATTTATAATGTGATGACCCATCTGGTTGATGAGTGCGACATCGGAGTGCAGGCTCTCAGTGATCAGTTGATCGACCGAATGGCGCTCCTCTTCGATTAGCGCCTGTATTTCAGCCAACTCATGATCGCGCTGTTTTGTGGTAAGTGTGTCAGACATTAAAATATTCAGAATCTGGCTGTTGTTTGAGTCGATAAATCTACCTTGCCCAATCTCAGGATGCAAACGCTATCTCATTTTATTCTGTGATTTTGAATAGGGTTTTATCTGGGTGGCGAATTAATAGCGTAAACCATTTGACGGCTGTGGTAGATGTGGTTAAACTTTGCCGCCTCGAAACGTATGGTTTATAAGTTTACGCATTGCGCAGCCTAATCAGGTGGTGCGGGTGCAGAGTTGGAGATTTAACATGTACGCTGTAATCAAGACCGGCGGAAAGCAATATAAAGTATCTGAAGGCGAAACCCTGAAGATTGAAAAACTGACTGCTGAAGTAGGTGGTGCAGTGGCATTTGACGATGTTTTACTGGTTGCTGACGGTGAGGATATCAAAGTCGGCACTCCTCGGGTAGAGGGTGGCAAGGTTAGCGCTACCGTGCTCTCCCATGGTCGTGGCAAGAAAGTGATGATTATCAAGTTCAAGCGCCGTAAACACTATCGTAAGCAGGCGGGTCATCGCCAAGCATATACTGAGGTCCAGATTACTGGGATTTCGGCTTAACTAATTTGTAAGGGGTTTAGCAATGGCACATAAGAAAGCGGGTGGTAGTACTCGTAACGGTCGCGATTCTGTCTCCAAACGCTTGGGTGTTAAGCGTTTTGGCGGTCAAGAAGTAGTTGCTGGTAATATTCTGATCCGCCAGCGCGGCACTCATTTCCATCCTGGCTTGAATGTCGGCATTGGTAAAGATGATACACTGTTTGCAAAAGCAGATGGTCGTGTTGTCTTTGAGGTGAAGGGCCCTAAGAATCGTAAGTTTGTGAGCGTATTGGCAGCTTAAGCAGACGAGCCTGACTCTGTGTTGAAGAAGCTCTGCCTTTTCTGGTAGGGCTTTTTTTGTTATTTAAGATCTGAATGATGTCTGGTTGAACCCATTGGGGTGTTGGCCCCTTGGCGGTGTGAGTTATGAAGTTTGTTGATGAAGTGGTCATTGTGGTTGAAGCGGGTAATGGCGGTAACGGCTGTGCCAGCTTTCGTCGTGAAAAATATATCCCCAAAGGGGGTCCCAATGGGGGCGATGGCGGGCATGGTGGCAGTGTCTACCTGACAGCCGATGAGGGGTTGAATACGTTGGTGGATTTTCGTCATGTGCGTCGTTATCGTGCAAAGACGGGGCAGACAGGTATGGGTCGCGATATGTATGGCAAGGGGGGTGACGACCTGTATGTTCGTGTGCCAGTAGGGACGGTTGTTACCGATGTCGATACTGAGGAGGTGATGGGTGATTTAACCTCTTCAGGAGATGTGCTGTGTGTCGCCATGGGTGGCCGTGGTGGTCTGGGTAATACCCATTTCAAAAGTAGCACCAATCGAGCACCGCGCCAATTTACATCCGGTAAAGAGGGTGAGCAGCGCGAGTTACGCTTAGAGCTGAAATTGCTGGCAGATGTTGGCCTGCTGGGCCTGCCCAATGCGGGTAAATCGACATTTGTACGTTCGGTATCTGCCGCTCGCCCAAAGGTGGCAGATTACCCCTTTACCACCCTGCATCCTAATCTCGGTGTGGTGAGTATTGAGTCACATCGCAGCTTTGTTATTGCTGATATCCCCGGTTTGATTGAGGGTGCAGCTGAAGGGGCCGGTTTGGGGGTGCGCTTCTTGAAGCATCTGGCGCGCACCCGCCTACTGCTTCACCTGGTTGATGTTTCACCGTTTGGCGATGATCGTCACCCGGTTGCCGATGCGCAGTCGATTATTGTCGAACTGGAAAAATTCAGCCCGGAGTTGGTATCCAAAGAGCGCTGGCTGGTGTTGAATAAACTTGATCTGGTGCCCATAGATGAACGAGAAGCCTGTTGCCAGGCGATTATTGATGGTTTGCAGTGGCGTGGGCCGGTTTATAAAGTGATCGGCTTGAGCGGAGAGGGAACCCGTGATTTGATGTATCACATTATGGAGCGCGTCGAGCGAGCCAAGCAGGCAGAATTAGAGCAGCAAGCAGATGACAATAAGTAGACGGCAACAGCTTATGCGCTATAAGCGCTGGGTGGTGAAAATCGGCAGTGCACTGCTGACCAATGATGGCGAAGGGCTTGATCACCAAGCGATAGCGGAGTGGGCTGCTCAGTTGGTGGCTTTGCGCAGCCAGGGTGTTGAGGTGATATTGGTCTCATCTGGCGCGGTGGCTGAGGGTGTTTCACGCCTTGGTTGGAGCGCGAGGCCGGAGACACTGCACGAACTGCAGGCGGCAGCGGCTGTTGGCCAAGTTGGCCTGGTGCATACTTATGAGAAGGCATTTCAACAGCATGGTTTGCACTCTGCACAGATTCTACTGACCCATGATGATCTTTCCAATCGTACCCGATACCTTAACTCACGCAGCACGCTTAATACGCTGGTGGCATCCAATATTATTCCAGTTGTTAACGAAAATGACACCGTATCAACCGATGAGATCTGTTTTGGTGATAATGACACCTTAGCGGCACTGGTGGTTAATCTGCTTGAGGCCGATCTTCTGGTGATATTGACCGATCAGCAGGGGATGTATGACTGTGACCCTCGTCATAATGAAAATGCACGGTTACTGGATCAGCTCTCGGCAAATGATCCGTCACTTGTTAAAATGGCGGGTGGCGGTGGTGCGCTAGGGCGTGGCGGTATGGTGACCAAGGTGCGTGCTGCGAAGCTGGCAGCGCGCTCTGGTGCGGTAACTGTGATCGCGTCAGGCCGCCAAAAGAGTATATTGCAATCCATTTTTGAGGGTGAGGGGCAAGGTACACTACTTTATCCAGACAGCGAGCCAGTGAGTGCGCGCAAACAGTGGTTGGCGGGGCATCTTCAGAGTTGTGGGTCGCTGTTGTTGGATGAGGGCGCGGCAAGTATATTGAAGCAAAAGGGTGGATCGCTACTGCCGGTTGGTGTTAAGGCAGTGACGGGGGATTTTCGCCGTGGTGAGCTGGTCGTTTGCCTGGATGCGAGTGGATGTGAAGTTGCACGGGGCCTTATAAACTATGCGGATGATGAGGTGGCTAAAATAATTGGCCATCCAACGGATGAAATTGTGGGGCTATTGGGTTATATCGACGATGAGGAGTTGATACATCGGGATAATCTGGTGCTTAGTTAAATCGTAGCTGATCAGCGTATTCATCGCGAAAGCGTCTCGGTTTTAGGGGAAATATAAACACGCTGAATAGTGACGTTAAATCTAGTTATTGACAGACATAAAAAACCCGCAATGCGGGTTTTTTTGTGCAGCTGGTGTCTCTACTAAGCGGCAGATTTGATGCGTGCATTTAGGCGGCTCTTGGTGCGAGCTGCTTTATTTGCATGGATCAGTCCTTTGCGAGCCGCTTTGTCAAGCGCGGGTGCCGCGGCCTTGTAAGCAGCTTCAGCGAGTGCTTTATCACCACCGTCCAGGGCTTTTAGTACTTTCTTGATGGTAGTGCGCATTTCACTGCGTTGAGAAGTGTTCAGTTGACGGCTCTTCTCTGCCTGGCGGGCACGTTTTTTAGCTTGTGCTGAATTTGCCAAAGGTCTACTCCTAAAATTTTCCGTTGAATATTGTTCGATCGATACCGAAGGTCGGCTAATATGCGTTTTTTTTGCTGCTTTGTCAATGTTACCGATGCTTTTTTATTATCATGATTGACAGTGTGGGGATTAGGGTGTGTGTTGTATCGGTTGATGTGGGTTGGATTCTGGCACTGTATGCGCTTTTTTGTCAGTAGTGTCCGGTTAGGTACTTGCATGTAAACCCTCCGGATTTCGAGAATCTACGTCCCCAGGATCTGGTGGTATGACCTGTGATTCTCGGGTTTCATTGAGGGCTTTGGTTCGCAGCTCTCTCACGTGCTTTATAGAAACGCATTTATCATGTTCCTCATGGCAGTAAATAGCTAACAGAAGATAGGTGATCAAGCCGGATAAAATTTGAAAAAGTGAAGAAGGGGTTAAATGCAATATTATCCGCTTAACTGTCCAGCTTGATAAACCAAGCTCTTATCTTCTTTCAATCGGTTCTCCCTTTTTTGTTAGCTCGATGAGGTTCATTGCCGTATAGGTAGTTTATAAATAGTGGTAAAGGCAGGAAAATAGGGCTTCAATTTATGGTTTTGTCTATTTGATGGTCAAGTTTTAGTTGGAGTGTGGCTTTGTGGTCTTGACGGCCAGCTATGAGTAGTGACTCTAAGTGAGTGTTTCAGTTGAAAGCTCGGTATTCACTTGGGTATTGCACAAGTCTGCGCAAAGATCGCGCTCTGCAAATAAAAAGTGCCGATATGCTGGGCGGTTAAAAAATAGCAGAATAATGGGTGTGTTCTGGAAAAATGGTGCCTGGGAGAGGACTTGAACCTCCACGGGGTTGCCCCCACTAGCACCTGAAGCTAGCGTGTCTACCAATTTCACCACCCAGGCATGCGCGATGAACTCGAACAGGGTGTTCGATGAGGGCGAACTATACAGAGGCGTTTTTTTTCTGTCAACACCCTAATTCTAGTGCTAGTCGCTAGGTGGAAAT